>JALYTU010000300.1 GCA_030854125.1 Actinomycetota bacterium
GTTCACCACCAGACGGTGGAGTCCAGATTCTCGATCTCGTCGACCGGCCGCGTGTAGATCCCCGACGACAGGTATTTCCAACCGTCGTCGCAGACGATGAACACGACGTTGCCCTCGTCGAGCTCGCCGGCGATCCGCACCGCCACCCGGGCGATCGCCCCGCTGGAGACCCCCGCGAAGACGCGTTCCTCGTCGAGCAGCTTGCGCGTCCACAGGATCGCGTCGCGGTTGGTGACGAAGATCTTGCGATCGAGCAGCGAGAGGTCGATGATCGGCGGGATGAAGCCGTCCTCGAGCGAGCGCAGGCCCTGGACGGGCTCGCCCTGCATCGGCTCGGCGGCGACGATCTTGACGTCGTCCCCGAGCTCCTCCTTGAGCCGGCGGCCGTTGCCCATCAGCGTGCCTCCGGTGCCCAGCCCGGCCACAAAGGCCGACACCTCATCGAGCTCCTCGAGGATCTCCAGAGCGGTCCCGTTGTAGTGCGCGTTGGGGTTGGCCTGGTTGCCGTACTGGTAGGGCATGTAGTACGAGGCGTCCTTCTCGGCCATGTCCAACGCCAGCTCGACCGCTCCGTTGGAGCCCTTGGAGCCTTCTGAGTAGACGATCTCCGCGCCGTACATGTTCAACAGCTGGGTGCGCTCGGGAGTGACGTTGTCGGGCATGACGACCTTCAGGTCATAACCCTTGTGGCCGCAGATCATCGCCAGCGAGATGCCGGTGTTGCCCGACGTCGGCTCGAGGATCGTCTGGCCGGGCCGGATCAGGCCCTTCTCCTCGGCGTCCTCGATCAGGGCCCGGGCGACCCGGTCCTTGACCGAGCCGGTCGGATTGCGCGACTCGAGCTTGGCCCAGATGCGCACCCCGGGCTTGGGGCTCAGGCGCTTGAGCTCGATCAGGGGGGTGTGGCCGATCGCCTGGACGATGTCGCCGTAACGCCCCCCGCAGGGCTTGTTCTGCAACCTCTCGGCGGCCATTGCTTCAGGAAGTATAGCGGGCCGCGGGCTCGCCGGGCGGGGTCCGGCTACGCCGCCCCGCCGGCCATTGCCGGCAGGATGACCAGCGTGTCGCGGTCCCCGACGGCGGTGTCCAGACCGTCGAGCACGCGCACGTCCTCGTCGTTGAGATAGACGTTCACGTAACGGTTCAGACCGCCGTCCGCCGCGAACAGCTGGGTCTGGGTCTCCGGGTGGCTGTCGGCGACCGAGCGGAGGATCTCGCCGACGTTGGTGCCGTCGGCGCTGAGCTCCTTTTCGCCGCCCACAGACGGGCGAAGCACGGGAGGAATGCGAATGGTGGCCATGACGGGATCGTACCCAGTGCGACGTGGGGCTAGTGCGCGCCGGCGCAGAACGCCTCGTAGTCGGGGAAGACGCCCATCTCCTCGTCGCCGATCGCCTCGGGATCGCGCGAGCAGATCGGGCACTTCGGGTCGCGGCGAACTTTGACCTCGGTCATCGCAGCGGCGAGCGCGTCATACATCAGCAGGCGGCCGATGAGCGGCTCGCCCTCGCCGAGGATCAGCTTGATCACCTCGGTCGCCTGCAGCAGGCCCATCGTGCCCGGCAGCACCCCGAGCACGCCATTGGCGCCGCAGGAGGGGGCCAGCTCGGCCGGGGGCGGGACCGGGAACAGGCAGCGGTAGCACGGGCCGTCATAGGGCTTGAACACCGACAGCTGACCCTCGAAGCCGAGGATCGCCGCCGACACGACGGGGATCTGCAGCCGCACCGACGCGTCGTTGAGCAGATAGCGCGTGGGGAAGTTGTCCAACCCGTCGACGACGATGTCGTAGCCGGGCAGGATGTCCATGATGTTGTCGGGGCCCAGGCGCACTTGGTACTTCTTGACTGTCACGTCCGGGTTCAGGGCGGTGACCGTCTGCTCGGCCGAGTCCACCTTGGCCACACCGATCCGCTCGGAGGAGTGGATCACCTGGCGCTGCAGGTTGGACAGATCGACGGTGTCGTCGTCGACGATCCCGAGCGTGCCGACGCCGGCAGCCGCGAGGTACAGCGCCGTCGGCGACCCCAGCCCACCAGCCCCGAGCAGCAGTACCTTGGCGTCAAGCAGCTTCTGCTGGCCCTCGATGCCGACCTCGGGCAGCAGCAGATGGCGCGAGTAGCGGTCGCGCTGCTCGGCGGTGAGCGTGCGGGGCTGCTCGACGTCATAGCCGCGGTCCTTCCACAGCGTGATCCCACCGGTCATCGACTCCACGTTCTCGTAGCCGAGATCGTCGATCAGCGTGCGGGCCGCCCAGGCCGAGCGGTTGCCCGACTGGCAGTAGAGAATGACGTGATCGTCACGACCGGCGGCTCCCTCGATCCGCGACTCCAAGTAGGACTTGGGAACGTGCTTGGCGCCCGGGATGTGCCCGGTGCCCCACTCCTCGGGCTCACGGACATCGATCACTACGGCCCCGTTGCCCAGCTGGTCGCGCACCTGGGACGGGTCGACCTCGTCAATCCGGCTCTTGATCTGGCGGAGTACCTCGGCTCCTGACGGGCTCATCTCTGCAAACACCTCAAACGCGGTCGGGATTCAATACTTCAGAGAGTATAGCGACCCCCCGCGACCGTCAGGACGGCCTAGGGATAGGTGCCGTGGCGGGCAGCCCGAGCCGCTGGTAGGCGTCATAGTAGGCCTCCCACTCGCCCTGGCCAGCCGGGCGCGCGGGACGTTGACCGCCCGCGACGGGGGCGAGCATGTCCAGGCAGGATTCCCACCCGGCCGAGTCCCGCGCGGCCTTGCCCAGCTCTGGCATCACCACCGTGAGCGACAAACGGCACGCGGCGCCCGCGTCGGCCGGCTCGAGCGCGAAGCTCAGCGTTTCCTCCCCCCAGGTGAAGCTCGGCTCGCGCTCGGGCGTGACGGTCAGGACCTCGCCCCGCATCGGCGGATGGGCGTCCTGCGCGAAGCGGAAGGCGATCGGCGCTCCGGAGGCCAGCGCAGACATCTCGACGGTGGTCGGAAACCACTGCTCGAGCTGCTCGCGCTCGGTCACCGCCGCCCACACGTCGGCGATCGGGTGCGGGAAGATCCGCGAAAAGCGCACCACCGCCTGCCCGCCCTGCGCCTCGTAGTGGCCTGTCGTGGTCGTCATCCCAGGGTCCTTTCGCCGTCATCAGAGTCGGTGGTATCGGAGTCGGTGGTGTCGGAGTCGGTCGCATCGCCCGGGCGACCGCGATCCAGCTGCACACCAAGCGCATCGAGGCGGTCTTCCCACAGCGCGCGATAGGGGGCCAGCCACGCGTCGAGCTCGGCCAGCGGTCCCGGTGCCAACGCGTAGACGCGTCGCTGGGCGTCGGGCGTGACGCGCACCAGTCCAGCCTCCCGCAGCACGCGCAGGTGCTTGGAGGTCCCCGGCTGGCTGCAGCCGATCGCCACGGTGAGCTCGCCGACCGTCCTCGGCCGTTCGCGCAGCAGGGCGACGGCGGCGCGTCGATGGGGATCGGCGAGCGCGGTCCAGGCTGTATATGCCATACGCTGTATATAACCACAACTGCATGACAGGCGCGCCGTCTACGATCGGCCGCCGTGCGCGCCCCCGTCGACCACATCGCCGCCCCCGCCTTCCCAGCCCGCCTGCCGTGGATCAACGTCGCCACGTTGCGGATGGATCAGCAGCTCGGGCGCCCGGTGCTGATCGAGTTCTGGGACTTCTGCCGTCCCAACTCGTTGCGCACCCTGCCCTACCTGGCGGCATGGCACGAGCGCTACGCCGGCGACGGCCTGCGGGTGATCGGGGTCCATGCCTCGGGCTTTGGCCCCTCCGCGGATGCCGACGCGGTGACCGACGCGGTCGCACGCCTGGGCATCGAGTACCCCGTGGTGGTCGACGTCGAGTTCGGGATCTGGCAGGAGTACGGGAACCTGGGCTGGCCGGCCCGCTACCTGTTCAACTCCAAGCTGCGGCTGTGCGAGTTCCACTACGGGGAGGGCGCCTACGCCGAGACCGAGCGCGCGATCCAGGAGTTGCTCGGAGTCTCGCGCCCGCTGATGGAGCCGGTGCGTCCCGAGGACGTTGCCGACGCGGTGCTCACCCCGCAGAGCGAGGATGTCGAGGGCCCGTACAGCGGTCCCTACCAGGCCGGCGCCGTGTGGGCGGTCTGCGATGGCCAGGGGACTGTGACCGCCAACGGACGCTCGATCGCGGTGTCATACCCGGGCGCGTACGAGCTGATCCACCACGAGCGCAGCACCGCCGGGGAGCTGGCCCTCGAGGTCGGTGCCGGCGTCAGCTGTCACGCGGTCTGCTTCACCCCGGGTCTGGCGCGGGCTCGATGAGCTCGGCGCCGCCCCTCCAGCCGTCGAGCAGGTTGACCAGCTGCGGAGGGCCCGTCTCCGTTAGCCAGACCGCGAATCCCGGCCGATAAGGGCTGCGCCGGGGCTCACGGCCCGTGAAGCTCGAGTCCTGGACCCAGCACCCGGTGTTGATCAGCCGGCCGCCGGCGGCGGTCCGCCACACGTCCGGATCGTCGTCGGGCAGCGGCCCCGCCCGGTGGGTGTGGCCGAAGAGGACGTGCGGCGCGGCCACACCGAGCCGGGCCAGGGATTCCTCAAGCGCCCGCAGCCCCGCCCGCCGCAGGGATGCGCTCGAGAGGCCGGATTCCAGCGGGCCGAGCCCCGCGCGATTCAGCGCCGCGATCGCCACCGGGT
>JALYTU010000301.1 GCA_030854125.1 Actinomycetota bacterium
GCGCAGGCGCTTGACCGCGGGGCGATCGACCACGCCGCCGACAGCCTGGCCGAGGCCGTCTCAGACGCCGAGGCGGTGTTCATCGCCGCGCCGGTCGGCGCGCTGCCCGAGCTCGTCGGGGCCGCGCTGGCGGCCGCGCCGGACGACTGCGTGGTCACCGACGTCGGCTCCACCAAACGGGCGGTCGTCGCTGCGCACAGCGATCCCCGGTTCGTCGGCGGCCATCCCCTGGCCGGAGCCGAGAACGCCGGCGTGGAGCACGCCCGGGCGGACCTGTTCGAGGGCGCGACCTGGTACCTGACCCCGGGCGCTGGGACCTCGGGAATCCTCTATGAGCGCCTCCACCGGCTGTTGCACGCGCTCGGCGCCCAGCCGGCCGCGATCGACGCCCAGACCCATGACCAGATCCTCGCCGCGGTCTCGCACCTGCCCCACGTGCTCGCCAACGTGCTCGTCTCCCAGGCGGCGGGAACCCTGTCAGCCGGCGGCGAGCGGCTGCCGGCGACAGGTCCGAGCTTTCGTGATGCGACCCGGGTGGCCGGCGCGCCGAGCGCGATCTGGACCGACATCTACCTCTCCAACCGCGATGCGCTGACCACCGAGCTCGACGCCGCGATCGCGCAGCTGAGCACCGTGCGCGCCGCGCTGGTGGCCGGTGACGCTGACGCGATCACTGCCTGGAACGATGCCGCCGCCGGTGACCGTCGGCGGCTGTTGGAATCCCAGCTGGCGGGCGATGAGCTGTTCGAGCTGCGGGCCTCGGTGCCCAACCGTCCCGGCGTGCTGGCCGAGCTGGCGCTCGGGCTGGGCCGCGCCGGGGTCAACATCTCCGATATGGCGCTGCATCCGGCGCCGGACATGAGCGAGGGCGTGGTCGCGCTGTGGATCGCCGGCCGAGCAGCAGCCGACAAGGCCCAGGCGCTGGTCTCGCAGCTCGGTTTCCCGGTGGCGCGGCCATGAATGCGCGCTTTGGCCCCGGCGTGCGGCTGCGCGGGCGGATCACCCCGCCGGCGGACAAGTCGATCTCCCACCGGGCGGCGATCATCGCCGCGATGGCGGCCGAGCCGGTCCAGATCACCGGCTACCTGGACGCCGCCGACACCCGCTCGACGCTGGACGCGGTCAGCCGGCTCGGTGCGATCGTCGAGACGCGGAACGGCGGACTGGTGATCCGCGGCTGCGGCATGCGCAACGCCCAGCCGCCCACCGCGGCGATCGACGTCGGCAATGCCGGCACGCTGATCCGGCTGCTCCCGGGCTGGCTGGCCTTCCAGCGGGGCCACAGCTTCACCCTTGACGGCGACGAGTCGATCCGCCGGCGCCCGATGGACCGGATCGCGGCGCCGCTGGCGGCGATGGGGGCGAGGCTCGAGGCGCGCGATGGACGCTTTGCCCCGCTGACCATCCACGGATCGGCGCTGACCGGGATCGAATACGAGCTGCCGGTGGCCAGCGCCCAGGTCAAGTCCTGCCTGCTGCTGGCCGGGCTGGCCACGCGCGCGACGACGATCCTCGAGCCGGTCCCGACCCGGGACCACACTGAGCGGATGCTGCTCGCCGCCGGGGCTCCGATCCGCCGCGAGAGCGGGGGCGAGGGCTTTCGCACGATCGTTGGCAACGCCGACGAGCTCGAACCCGAGCACATCACCGTCCCCGCGGACCCCTCCAGCGCCGCGTTTCTGATCGCCGCCGGGATCATCACCCGCGGCTCGCGGCTCGTGCTCCAGGGGGTGGGCGTCAACTGGACGCGCACGGGCTTTCTCCGCATCGTGCAACGAATGGGGGGAGTGCTGCTCGGCGAGCTCGAGCCGTACGGCAGCTTCGCGGCGACCGAGCCGATCTCCGACCTCGACGTCAGCGCAGGGCCGATCGAGGCGACCACGGTGCAGGCCGACGAGGTGCCGCTGGCCATCGACGAGCTGCCACTGGTCGCGCTGCTCGGCTGCTTTGCCGAGGGGGAGACGGTCGTGCGTGGGGCCGGCGAGCTGCGGGTCAAGGAGTCAGACCGGATCGCCACCGTGGTCGACGGTCTGCGCGGACTCGGGGCCGACATCGAGGCGCTGCCGGACGGCTTCGCCGTCCGCGGCAGCGGCGGCTTGCGGGGCGGAACGATCCAGGCCCACGGAGATCACCGTCTGGCGATGCTCGGCGCGGTGGCCGGCCTGGCTTCGGAGCAGGGGGTGGAGGTGATCGGGATGGAGGCCGCCGCGGTCTCCTATCCGGGCTTTGCCCGGGACATCGATAGCCTCGCCGGCTGATGGTGATCGCGATCGACGGCCCCGCCGGGGCCGGCAAGTCGACCGTGGCGCGCGCCGTGGCCGCCGCCCTGGGCTTCACCTTCCTTGACTCGGGGGCGATGTATCGCTGTGTCGCGCTGGCGGCGTCCGAGCGCGGCGTGACGCCGGCGTCGGTGGCGGCCGAGTTACGGATCGAACCGTTTGACGGCGTGCGGATCGACGGGCGCGACGTCAGTGCCGAGATCCGCACCCCGGAGGTCTCGCAGGCGGCGTCGCAGGCGGCCGCCGACCCGGTGGTGCGTGAGGCGATGGTCCGCGAGCAGCGCCGCCTGCTGGTCGGCGGGGACTGGGTCGCTGAGGGACGTGATATCGGCACCGTCGTCGCTCCCGGAGCCGAGCTCAAGGTGTTCCTGACCGCGTCGCCCGCCGAGCGCGCCCGGCGGCGCGCTGAGCAGCTCGGCGCCGACCCGGCGAGCGTGCTGGCCGAGATGACGATCCGCGATCAGCGTGACGAGAGCCGCGCGCATTCGCCGATGATCGCGGCCCCCGACGCGATCAGGTTGGACACCACCGGTCTGAGCCTGCACGAGGTGGTGGACCGGATCTCTGCCCTCGCACGGGCGGCGTAACTCGTTCTCACGACATCGGCCGGTGGGACTCGATCGGGCGATAGCAATTGTGGCCGCACGGGTAGAAGAGAGGGAGTGGGAGGTCCATCCCGCTAGGCGAAAGGAGAGCCGCATGCCCGATTCAGAAGGCAAGGCCAAGGCCGACGAGGAAACGCTGCCGCAGTCACCACTGCACGCCTACAAAGAGGGCCGCACGGAGGACATGAAGGGAGACGTCGACAAGGTGCTGTCCACTGATCCTGACACTCAGCGCCCCAGGAAGATCGAGGACGACGACGAGCTGGAGCTTCCACACGAGAAGCATTAGCGGCTGATCGAGCGTGCCCCAGCGCGGCGGCCGACGTCACTGACGCCGGCCACGGCGCTGTAGGCCTCATACTGCGGCCATGAAGGTCGCAATCGTCGGATATCCCAACGTCGGGAAATCCTCCCTGCTCAACCGGCTCACCGAGACGCGGGAGGCGGTCGTGCACGAGCGGTCCGGGATCACCCGGGACCGCAAGGAGGTGCGCACCGAGTGGAACGGGCGCATGCTGACGCTGGTCGACACCGGCGGAGTCGATCTCGAGGACCGCGACGCGCTCGCTGCGCAGATCCAGGCCCAATCGCGCGCGGCGCTCGCGGAGGCCGACGTGGCCGTGCTCGTCGTCGACGCCCGGGCCGGGGTCCGTCCCGGCGACGAGGAGATGGCCGATCTGCTGCGCCGTGGCCCGCTGCCGGTGCTGGTGGCCGCCAACAAGGTCGACACCGTCGCCGACATGCCGCTTGCGGCCGAATTCTTCCGCCTCGGCTTCGGGGACCCGATCCCCGTCTCGGCCGCCCAGGGTCTGGGTACCGGCGATCTGCTGGACCGGATCACCGCCCTGGCCCCAGGCGCCGCGGACGACCCCCAGGACGATGACCGCGTCCGCCTGGCCCTGATCGGCCGGCCCAACGTCGGCAAGTCCTCGCTGGTCAACCGCTTCGCTGGCTCTGAGCGGGTCATCGTCTCCGATCTGGCCGGTACGACCCGGGACGCGATCGACCTGCCGTTCGTCTACCGGGATCGCGAGATGGTGCTCGTGGACACGGCCGGGATCCGCCGCCAGGCCAAGGTCGGGGATTCGGTCGAGTACTACACCGCGCTGCGCTCGCGGCGAGCCGCCGAGCGCGCGGACGTCGCCCTGGTCGTCTGCGACGCCCGCGACGGCGTGACCACCCAGGACATGCGGGTCGCCGAGCTGGCAATGAAGAGCGGCTGTGCGACGGCGCTGGTGCTCAACAAGTGGGACGTGGCCGAGAACGTCGACCTCGACCACGAGCGCGCCCACGTCAACCGCAAGCTGCGCCTGCGTCCGCGGGTGCTGACCGCCAGCGCCCTGACCGGCCGGCACGTTGATCGGCTGCTCGTGGAGGCGACCGCGCTCGCGGACCGCAGCCGCACCCGGATCCCCACGCCACAGCTCAACCGCTTCCTCTCCGAGGTCACCGCCGCGCGCCAGCCGCCGGTCGGCAACGGGGGCAAGGGCGCGTCCTCGGGCCACCGTCTGCGCCTGCTGTTCATGACCCAGACGGCCGAGCGCCCGCCGCGCTTCTCGATCCAGGTCAACTCACGCGCCCGCGTGACCCGCGACTACGCCTACTACCTCGAGAACCGCCTGCGGGAGCGCTACCGCCTCGAGGGCGTGCCGGCGATCATCGACTTCGTGGCCCGCAATGAGCGGCGCCCGACCGGGGCGCGGGGCGCCGCCGCCTGAGCCAGCTGGCGGCTGTGCCGCGACCGAGCTGACGACCGCCCCGTGGC
>JALYTU010000302.1 GCA_030854125.1 Actinomycetota bacterium
ACCGGGGAGCGAGCGCGCGAGGTCAAAGCACGCTACCGCGGCGTGTGTCGCGGCTGCGGCGCCCTCACGTCCGCTCGCAACGGCAAGGGTGACGCCCACGAGTACTGCTGGCGGTGTCGCCCTGGCGCGGCCGAACCTCGGTGGACACCAGAGATGGTGCGCAATGCGATGCGTGCGTGGCGGGCGCGGTACGGAAAGGAGCCATCGTCCTACGACTGGTCCCGGACGCACGCTCGCCGGCGAGGCGGCGACGCGCTCGCGCGGCTCCAGGACGGCCGGTGGCCCGCACCAGGCACCGTCACCGACCTCTACGGAACCTGGGCGGCAGCCCACGCCGATGCATTCCCGAGCATGGATCGCTGAGCCGGGCCGAAGCTAAGTGCTCCCCGCCGCAACTACCGTCGCGATTAGGCGGCGAGTGGGACTGGCGATTCGTTTGGGGACTGCTTGAGGCGATCGAGCAACGCGGCGAGCTTGGCGCGGGTGAAGTTCCAGACGAACGGTTCGGCGATCTGGTTGTAGCGATGCTCGAAGTCGTTCAGCGCCCTGGCGAGAACGGCGGTGTCCTTGAAGTCGTTGGGGTCGAGGACTTTGCGCTGGATGATCGAGTGGTAGATCTCGACCTGGTTGAGCCAGCTGCCGTGAACGGGAGTGTGGACGAGGATTAGGTTGGGCCAGCGGCCTTGGAGACGGTCGATGCTTTTCTTGCCGCGGTGGTCAGAGCCGTTGTCGACGATCCAGAACACTCTCGGCGCGCGGGCATATAGCTCCTTGGTCATCACTTGGTGAACGAGCCGGTCAAACGCCGCGATTCCGCCCTTGCGCTCGCTTCTGCCCATGATCCCGCCGCGGCGCACATCCCATGCGTCGAAGTAGCACAGCGCGCCTCGGCGCTCGTACTCATGTTCGACGCGCTGACCGCGACCCGGGGCCGGTGGATCGGCCGGGTGGATCCTCGCGCGAGACTGGATTGACGGCTTCGCGTCAGCGCTGATCACGCAGTCGCCAGGCTCAAGCAGCTTGCCTTTCCAGCGACCTGCGTAGAGATCCAGGATCGGGCCTGCCCGCTCAAGGAAGTTGGGGTCGCGCGGGAAGATCCACGAGCGGGTCTGCCACGGCTTGATCGCGTCCTGCGCCAGCCAGCGGCCGATCGTTGACGCCGACGCCTCGCTGATCGCCTGCTCAACAACGAAGCGGTGCAGCTCAGAGCGACTGAACCGCGAGAGCGGCAACCCATGTGTCTTGGGCAACTCGCACGCGATCGCCTTGACCTGCGCGACCTCGTGCGGGGGGGAAACGCCGCGGGCGACCCGACCGCGGTTGATCGTGCAAGCCGTCAAGACGAAGCTCGCAAAATCTTCGTCGCCACTGCCCGACAACCTTCGAGCACATCTCAAGACGCCCGGCGATCTCCACGTTGGACAGGCCCTCGGCCGCGTAGAGAACGACCTTCGCACGCTGCACGTCGCGATACGGGAGCGTCAACTTCGCTGCCCGCCGCTCCAACACCAGCCGCTCCTCGTGACTCAGCGTGATGTTGATCGCCAACGTCATCACGAGCAAAGTTCGCCACCCGCGTTATGACTCCTTCAACCGATCAGGAGGGAACTTCCGGCGGCCAGTACTAAGATCGAGTCGATGGCCACTTCGACGTCCGGTCCGATCGTCAAGGAAGTCCTCCGGTTCGAGGACCTGCCGCTCGGATCACTCGGGACGCGACGTGCCGTGGTTCGCTGGAGCGATGGCTCCGAGAGCGAAACGTTCTCCTGGTACAGCGACTCGCGCGAACAGCTTCGGTCCCTGCAGGGACCGCGACTGGCTTCAGTCGTAAGCGCGTCTCCAGCTACGAACGCCCGAACGCTAGGTCACGGGCCCGGAGGCTCCGGCGAGCCTGTAGCCGCGCTCGGCCTTCGTCACTTCGCGGGTCTTGGAGAGCTTGGAGAGCGTCGTGCTCACGGTCGCCCGGCCAAGACCGGTCGCCGCGGCGACATCACTGGCGGTGATCGCCTCACCGGTGGGCAGCGCCGCGAGGACAGCGCTCCTGGTCGCGCCTGAGCGCGTTCGAGCTCGTGCTGTTGGTGAGGTGGTCGAGCAAGCGCGACCCTGTCGCTGCGGGGGCGTCTTTTTGGGCTGCTCCGCTGACGCTGTGCCGGTTGGAGATGCTGACGTGGTCTCCGAGCGATTCCGGGTCGGCGCTCTAGTTTCTCGGGCGGTCGTGGTTTCTGCCTTCGCCCGAGTGAGCCACGCTCGCGATGGTTCTTCACCACCGCGCTTGCACCGCATTAGCAAATCGCGTCCGTGATCGGACCGAGGCCTCGCAGCCCCGCCGCGGTACCTGGTGAGGCGAGGATGTTCAGCTATCCCCGCCAGCAGCAGTACAGCCGGCTGGCCCGCGCCAGCGTCGCCGGGGCTTTCGGCGTGGCCGCCATCCTGCTCGCCCTGGTCGCCGGCGCCAACGGCGCGGTTCCAATCCCCGCCGTACTGGTCCTCGTCGCGCTCGGGCTCGGCCTGCGCTGCCGTCACTGGGCCCGCCTCGCCGGTCGCTCCAGCATCGGCGCGCAGTCCGAGGACCAGGTTCAGCGTGGGCTCTCACCACTTGAGGCAGAGGGCTGGCGGCTGTTCCACTCGCTGCCCTGGCAGGGCCGCGGCGACATCGACAGCGTCGCGATCGCTCCCACCGGCTTCGCCTTCGCGATCGAAACCAAGACCCGCACATACACGCCCGAGCACCTCGCTCGAGTGCGCGATGTCGCGGCCTGCCTGAACTTGCGGCGGCGTCGCTGGTGCCGTAAGGGCGCGCTGCCCGTCCTGTGCGTCGTGCGCGATCGCGGGCTGGAGCGCGTCGAGGCGGGCGTGCTCGTCGTTTCGATCGATCGGCTCTCCGCGGCGCTGCGAACGGCGGCCCGCACGCGAAAACGTCCCGCCTTCCTCTCCCCTACCGACCGCCCGAGGGCGACGCGGTGATCGGCTTACGCCGCCGCGGGACTCGCGCTCGTCGCGAGACGATGGGCAGGGATCAGCTCGAGGAATACGGCTGGAGCGATGAGGACCTCGAGCGGCTGGCGTGGCCGCCGACCGTCAACCCCTACGTGCTCGAGCGCGACGGCCATCAACGACCACTCGCGCGGCGCAATCCCGCCTCCCGCACCGGGTTCGAGTTCGGCTACACCGGGGCCGGCCCGACCGAGCTTGCGATCTGCATCCTGCTCGACTTCTTCGAGGTCTACGAGCAAGCCCCCGACCTGCCGGTGAACTTCTACGGATTCAGGAATGCACTCACCGCGCCGGCCGACCACGATGCCGAGCGGATGGAGATCGGGGGCATGGCGATCGTTGCCTGGATGGCGACCGAGCGCCACACGGACAAGCGGCTCCTGTGGCGACGGCGTCACGTTGGCTGGTCAGTCCGACGCCGGCCCGGACGGGGGGCGCCGCCGATGATCGACGCAGCCAGGCTGCGAGCGCCGGCGTGCGTGGAGCGAGGCATCGAGGTCCGGGAGAGAAGGCAAGCCCTTGGGCCGTGTGTTGGAATGGCCCGCCGATGGCCGAAGCGAATGTCCCCGCCCGCCCTCAACGCCATGACAGAAGCGGGCCTCGCGTCTCGCGTCCCCCCCGCCATCCTTCCTGTTGCGGCGGCTGTACGCTCATACCCAACCTGCGGCCGCGAAGACCTCGATGCGCCTGCGCCGAACCGCCCACGCCGCGCGTCGGCGCTCTCGCCCCTCACTACGAGTTCACTACGAGAACCCCACCGAAAAGTCCCTGATTTGCGGGCATGCCAACACCCGGTGATGAGTCTGACAAGTGAAAAAACAGCGGGTTTTGCAGGGGCAAATGCTGATGTAGTTCCAGTTGAACTCCCGCTTGCCATGCAGAAGGTCGAGAGTTCGAGTCTCTTCAGCCGCTTGACACGAAAGCCCCGCTCATGGTGGGGTTTTCTTTTGGCAGGTCGCGGATTGGGCAAATTTGGCGTCGGCGCTACCGCCCGGCGCTACCACACCGTCTGACCAGTGAGCGGGGTGCTCTCCCTCAGCCCCAGGTCGCCACGGAGGCCGGCGCTCGACGAACGTCACGCCGTTGCCGTTGCCGTCGGACTCGAGCTCGACACGGACGTCGTCGCGCGCATGTGGCGGCACCCGCTGCTCGCAGTAGGCACGGATCGCCGCGACGTCGAGTTCGGGTGGGCCGGTCATCGCCCGAGGGAACAAGATCGGCTGCGTAGAGTTCTGCGCGGCGCGGCTTCGACTCGGCCAGCGGGTTCGTTCCCGGCCGCCTCGCTCGCTGCCGAGGCCCGGCGGCTCCCCTGCTGGCAGTCTCATCAGCGAAGTCCGACGAATGACGCGGCGTCGTGACACGTCGCCGACCGTCCAGACGGGCAACGACGAGGGGAACGTGCTGAGATGCCGCCGGGGTTCACCCGGCGGAGACCGCTTCGCTCTCGCGGATGATCTCGCTGGCGCTCGATGAGGTTGACGCGACGGAGGTCCACGCCCCGCCCCGCCGCCTGATCTAGCGGAGAATCGGACGCACGCCGCTAAGCCCGGCCGTCGTCGCCACCACCTCG
Source organism: Actinomycetota bacterium (assembly GCA_030854125.1). Taxonomy (GTDB): domain Bacteria; phylum Actinomycetota; class Thermoleophilia; order Solirubrobacterales; family Solirubrobacteraceae; genus Palsa-465. Next base: position 4,565 of record JALYTU010000302.1, read on the forward strand.
CCGGCGCAACTATCCAGTACCGGGCCGCGAGTCCGGCGATCGGATTCGCGGCGCAGCACTGACCAACTTCG
>JALYTU010000303.1 GCA_030854125.1 Actinomycetota bacterium
GGGCTTCCCGTGACAAGATCGCCGTCGAGGCTCGCCGCCAACGAGCACCTAGACCTATATGACGTGGTCGGTCGGAGAGGGCGGTGCTCCTCGCTGTTGTCACGTATGGCTCAGGCTCGGCCCACACATATACCGGCGCTTGCGGCGCGGCGCAGGATGTGATCGGGGCTGTCGATGCGGCGGCTCACCCCCTATCGGAGTGATCGAGTGCGATAGCCAGGTGCACACAGAGCTCGCCGCGCCCGCGGTCGTCCGGCGTGATGCGCGTTGCCTGAGCACGCGAGAAACGGTCAGCGGCTGGTTGGGCGTCGAGTGAGCCCAGGACGTGGAAGGCGCGTTTGCCGATCTTGCGGACGACCGTGAGGGCGGCGGGGTTGGCGCCGACCCGGCCGCGCTGGCGGCGGTAGAGGCCGTGGTCGCCGCTGTTCTTGCGGCTTGTGTGCTGGACGGCTTCGACAAGCGCCCAGCCTAGGCGCCGGGTGCTCCTTGCTTGGCGAGATGGCCGGGGCGTTGCTCGTCAGCGGAGTGGCGAACCACGGGGCCCAGGCCGGCAGCGCCGCAAACAAGGGCAAGCAGGTGCGCCGGGGTCCTCGCGGTTGTTGTGGTTCTGAGACTCAGGAAGCCCGCATCCCTTTCACGCCGAACAGGTCCGCATCATCGGGACTGCTTCAGCGCGCGGGCCGCGCGAGCGAGATGCGGCTGGCGAGGTCGCTGAACAGACAATATCGGATCGGCCAGAACCGCTCAAGCTCGGCACGCAGTTGTTAGCCAGCGCCCCCTTCGAGGAGACGAGATCCTGCTGCGCACGCTTCAGCACGCGCAGCGTCCTCGTCTGATCAGTCCATGCCAGCTCGCACAACACAAAGCAGTCAAACCGGTCAGACTTTCCGCCCGACGCCCGGCACCCGCTCCCGGGCGGCCTTGACCTGTTGGGGTTCTATGAGCACCCGCAACGGTACATAGAGGTCGAGCGCCATAACGCTCTCCAGACGCTGCCGGGCGCGTCATGGTCGCGCCCTTTGATCGACCGCGAGTCCCCGACAGCGGATCGCACGATAGGCGCAGGCGGCGACAGACTTGTGAACGCGATGTCAAGCCAGCGGCACGGGCTCCTACGCGCAGCAGCGGTCGGAGCGGCCGCCCGGAGCAGACGCCCCGGCGTGGGCGCGGACGTCGCGCACCGCACGCACCCGGGTTTGAGTCCGACATCAGCGGTCTCGAGCACGCTTTCAATGGTTGGTCTGAAGCGGATCATGTGGTCATGGTCTTGACCCAAACGTGACCATGAGCTCGATACCGGCGGGCTTTCGACGCGTGGCTGACCGGCTGCCGGGAGCTTGCCGTTTCATAACCCTTCTCGGTCAGGCTGTGGTTCATAACTATTCCCTGGACACGACCTCTCGCCCGGCTTTGGGCTCGCGGCTCTCGCGAAGAAGGAGCGGTCAGCGGCCAGGAAAGGAGCTACCCAAATGACTTTTCTTCTTCTCAACGTGATTTTGTGCAGCGCCGTCTTGATCGTAGTAGTGGCTCCGCTGGTGTGGGCGATCCGCGCCGCGCAGCGTGACCAGCCGATCGTGACCGCCAGGCCGCGTTTGGCTCGCCGCCCGGCGGCGTATGCGAGTGCTCGGACTCAGCGCAGCCAGTACAAGCCGGTCATCTCGGCCCGCTGACGCTCTCGGCTCAGAGAGCGATTGAGCTGGTGGCGGCCTCGGTGGTCGTCGACGACGCCATTGTCATCCGTGTCGGCTGCCTGGTGCTCGACCTCGTCGGGCGTCAGGCGCGCGTCGGCGAGGCCGTGACCGGCCTCTCTGACCGCGAGTTTCGTGTGCTGCATTTCCTGCTGCTGCACGTCGACCAGGTGATCAGCCGCGAGCGTCTGCTCTGCGAAATCTGGGGATATGACTTTGGGCCAAGATCGAACGTGGTCGACGTCTGTGTGGGCCGTCTTCGCAGGCGACTCGGGCCCGGGTCACCGATCGAAACGGTTCGCAAGGCGGGCTATCGCGCGGCGGCGAACCACGAGACCCCAAAGCGAGCTCTACGCATGTAGCGCCGCTCTCACGCGAAACGGCCAAGTCGCCGATGGCGGCTAAACAACGTTCGCGTTTCAAAAGGAAATCGTGATTCGACCTGCATGATGTTCAGGGGAGCGATGAGGCGAAACTCGCTGCCTCGCCGAGCGTGCTTTCAAGCTCGAGATGCCCGCCGAGGCTTTGAGCGGCGCGGTGTGCAATTGCGAGTCCTAGGCCGGAGCCGCCGGTCGCACGGTCACGGGTTTCGTCAACGCGGTAGAGGCGCTCGAAGATGCGCTGTTGGTGTTCGGGGGCGATCCCAACTCCGCTGTCGCGCACCGCAAGCATGAGCTGTCGCGGTGCTGGCGCACGCGGACCTCAACGCGTCCGCCTTGGGGCGTGTAGCGGATCGCGTTTGAGAGCGGGTTTGATGCGACGGTCTCGAGCAGACGGGCGTCGGTCGCTGGCGGCAGCCCGCAGCCCCACGAGGCCGCCCGGGCCGGTGGCGGGCACGACCTCGGCGTCGCAGCCGTGCTGTGTCATCTAAGTGTCATCTGCGGGTCATCGGTGCGTCATTTTGATGTCCGTAGGTTCGCCGGATGAGCCATCACTACTGCGCACACACCAGGCCAACCGTCCGTGACACGGCGCACCAGTCACCCAAGGTCGCTGCGCGGAGCTGCCGGCGTTCACTGGGCCGCGGCCGCCGGGCAGGGATATCGCTGTTTGGCGCGCTCGGAGCCGTGACTCTGAGCACGAGCCTTGTCGGCGTGAGCGGTCAGAGCGCGCCTGCCCGCGCCGACGTCGCGCTCACCGGCACGGTGGTGCACCGCGCCGACGGCGGCGACGGCCGTGTCGCTCACCATCCCAGCGCCGTCCGCGTCACGCTGACGATCGGTGCGCACGCGCGCTGGCGGGCGATCCCGCGCTCGTTTTTTGGTTTCTCCACCGAATATGGGGCGCCGCCGATCGACGCGCGCCATCCCACCCTTTACCGTCGCTTGATATCGCTGGTGCACGTCCCCGGTGACGGGCCGTTCGTGTTGCGGATCGGTGGCAGCTCATCTGACCGCGCGTTCTGGCATGACACGACGCACCCACTGCCGGACTGGGCGATCGGACTGACAACCGCGTGGGTGAGGCAGACTTCTCGGCTGGTGCGCGCTAACCGGCTGCGGGTCATCATCGACCTGAACCTGATCACCGGCAGCTCCGCAACCGCCGCGCGCTGGGCGCGAGCCGCCGAAGCCCAGCTGCCGCGCCACAGCATCATCGGCTTTGAGATCGGCAACGAGCCTGACATCTATTCCCGCCGCTTCTGGCGCGACCGCATCGGCGTGAGCCCTCGCCAGTCAGTCACACCACTTAGCTACACCCGCGACTACGCCGCCTACGCGTCGGCGCTGACCGGCCAGGCCGCGGGCGTCCCGCTGCTGGGCCCAGCGCTGGCCGAGCCACGCCGCGACCATCGATGGATCGCGACCCTGCTCGGTGCCCCGCACTCTGACCTGGGCTCAGTCAGCGTGCACGAGTATCCGTTCACCGCATGCGCGCGACCCGGCACCCCGACCTACCCGACGATCGGGCGGCTACTCAGTCAGCGTGCCAGCGCCGGCATGGCCGCCGCCATCGGGCCGGCGATCGCATTGGCGCGCGCGCATGGGCTGGCCGTGCGCGCTACCGAGTTCAACTCCGTAACCTGCGGCGGCGTCTCTGGGGTCAGCGAATCGTTCGCGACCGCCCTGTGGGCGCCCGACGCGCTGTTTGAGCTCGCCCGCGCGGGCATCGCCGCTGCCGCTCTGCACGTCCGCGCGTTCTCTAACAACACGCCGATTCAGTTCACCCGCCACGGGGCGCGAGTGCGCCCGCTGCTCTACGGACTGATCATGTTCAAGCGGATGCTGGGACCGCAGTCGCGCCTGATCGCCTCACCGCTTGGCCGGTGGCGGCCGGCTCATCTGAAGGTCTGGGCTGTGAGAGTCGGCGCGCACAAGCTCAACGTGCTGTTGATCAACAAGCGCCCCCAGCCGCTGGACGTGAGCCTGCGGCTACCAGCCCACGCACCAGCGCACGTTCAGCTTCTCACCGCCCCCGCCGCTCGCTCGACGTCCGGGGAGACACTCGCCGGGCAACACCTCGACCGTAGCCTGCGCTGGCGCGGCCGGCCACAGATCGCGACGGTAGCGCGCCGAGGCAGCTACCACGTCGCGGTCCCCGGCCTGAGCGCCGCCCTGGTGTCAGTCACGATCGACCCCGGCACGCTCCCCACCCCGGCCCCGAATCGCACGAGTTTGCTCGCGGCGTCTGTGCAGCACCACCCCCGGCTCCGCCAGGGCAGCAGCATGAGCACCCGCACCAGCCAAGCCGGCGAGCATCTCAGCCAAGTCACACGCCCGGCCCTCGCCGCCCACGCCAGCTGACCGACGAGACCCGGCGGTTTGAATCGGTCGCGGTCCAGCGCGACCCTGAACCCGATTTGACCGCGCGTCAACGCGGGACAGTTGATCGTTTGCTTTTGAGGCGTTCGGGGCTGTCGGCCGTCGCTTCGGGCTTGTGGCTCCACCGGACCCGCCAGCCCCCGCGGTGATCGCGCACCTGGCGCGGGCGATCAGCCGGCGG
>JALYTU010000304.1 GCA_030854125.1 Actinomycetota bacterium
GCTCTGGGGCGCACGGGGCGGAGTCTTTGACGGTGTTCCCCGTGTCGTCGTGGGGGCGGCCTTCTTCGGCGCGCGCGAGCGGGCGCCAGATCCCGGCTCGCCGCGGGCGATGGCCAGCAGCTGGGCGAGCACCACGTCGATCCCCTCGGCGATCAGGTCGATGTCCGGGAGCGCGTCGTAGTCGCCGAGCAGACCGAAATCCAGGCTGCCGTCGTAGGACATGATCGCCACCGCGAGCGCATGATCCTCGGGCAGGAAGGCGATGGGGAAGAGGTCGCGCAGCTTGCGACCGAGCACGTACAGCGGCATCTGTGGCCCGGGGATGTTGGTGACGATCAGGTTGAACAGCCGCGTGGAGAAATTCAGCCGGGAGGCCTGGGCCAGGACGGTGGGCGGGGCGAGGTTGTTGACCGCGGCCAGTGTCGCAGCACCCTCGGCCTGCTTTGACTCCTTGAGACCGTCCATCGCCGCGCGCACGAAGTCCAGGCGAGCGGCCGGGTCCTCGATGTAGACCGGGAGCGGGCCTCGCATCACGGTGATCTGGTTGCCGAGCGTGTTGCGCTGATCCTGGCTCCGCACCGAGACCGGGACCAGCGCACGCATCTCCAGACCCTCGGAGCGGACCCCTCGAGAGTGCAGCCATTCGCGCAGCGCACCGGACACGACGGTCAGCACGACATCGTTGACCGTGCCGCCCAGCGCGGTCTTGATCTCCTTGTAGTCGGCCAGCTGCTGGCGGACGACCGCATAGCGGCGGTGGGGGCCGATCGGAACGTTGAGCGGGGTCTCGGGGGCCGGGTTGAGCCCGGCCCAGACGATCTCACCGACCCCCTCCAGGGCGTCGCGGGCGAGCGCCAGCGAGGTGGCCGGTCGGCCCGCGGCGCCGATCGCCCGGGTCAGCAGCTCGGCGGTCGTGGTCACCATTCCGCGGATCCCGGCCGCGATCAGCTCGACCGCTGAGGGCTCGCGCTGGGGACGCCACGGCTCGAGTTCGGAGCCCGGCGGCTCGGGTTCGCGCTCGAGGTCGAACAGGACCTGGGCGAGGTCGACACCGCCCACGCCGTCGACGAGCGAATGATGGGTCTTGAACAGCAGCGCGAAACGGTCGCCCTCCAGGCCTTCGACGAGCCAGTTCTCCCACAGCGGCTTTGCCCGGTCCAGCTGCTGGGAGGCGATCCGCGAGGCGAGTAGGAAGAGCTGCTCCTCGGTGCCCGGCGCGGGCAGCGCGGTGTTGCGGACGTGATACTCGAGATTGAAACTCGAGTCATCGACCCACAGCGGGCGCCCGGTCTCCAACGGCGGAGTTGCGAGCTTCTGGCGGTAGCGCGGGACGAGATGCAGCCGCGAGCGGACGTGGTCCAGGTAGTCGGCGAAGGCCGGCGGCGGACCCTCGAAGATCAGCACGGCGCCGACGTGCATGTGGGACGCCGCGCCCTCCTGATGCAGGAACGACGCGTCGATCGAGGTCAGGCGGTCGAGGTGGTGCTGGGCCATCTCCGGTCTCCCGTGCCGAGGGTGCGCGCCAAGCGTAACCGACGGTCGAACCGCATGTGCGGGCGGCCCGCGAGCGTCGCTGGGGTGGCGGTAGGCTGTGGCCATGGCCTGGGATTTCGCCACCGAACCCGAGTTCGAAGCCAAGCTTCAATGGATGCGCGGCGTCGTCCGCGAGCAGGTGTGGCCGCTGGAGACGTTGTGGCACGAGCTCGGCTGGGAGGGCCTGCGTCGCGCCGTGGCGCCGCTGCAGGAGGAGGTCAAGGCCCACGGCCTGTGGGCCGCCCACCTGGATCCCGATCTCGGTGGGCAGGGCTTTGGCCAGGTCAAGCTCGGCCTCATGCACGAGATCCTCGGCTCCAGCCCGATCGCGCCGCTCGTGTTCGGCAACGCCGCCCCTGACTCGGGCAACTCCGAGATTCTTGCCATGGCCGGCACGCCTGAACAGAAGGACCGCTACCTGCATCCGCTGCTGGCCGGGGACCTGAAGTCCGCGTTCAGCATGACCGAGCCCAACACCGCGGGGTCGGATCCGACCCTGCTCGTCACCCGCGCCGAGCGCGACGGCGACGATTGGGTCATCAACGGCCAAAAGTGGTTCTCGTCCAACGGCTCGATCGCCGACTTCCTGATCGTGATGGCGGTCACCGATCCCGAGGCCCGGCGCCATCAGCGCGCGTCGATGTTCATCGTCGATGCCGACACCCCGGGCGTCAACGTAATCCGCGACGTGCCGACGATGGAGCATCCCGAGGCGAGCTTCGGGGTGTATGGCAACCACGCCGAGATCCTCTACGAAGACGTGCGGATCCCCGGCGAGGCTCTGCTCGGAGCCGAGGGCGCCGGCTTCCTGATCGCCCAGCAGCGGCTCTATCCCGGGCGGATTCATCACTGCATGCGCTGGCTCGGAGTGGCCCGACGGGCGTTTGACATGCTCTGCGAGCGCTCGCTGTACCGCTACGCCCACGGTTCGGTGCTGGCCAAGCACGAGACGATCCAGAACTGGATCGCCGACTCCGAAGCCGAGATGCAGGCCGCCCGGCTGATGACGCTGCACGCGGCGTGGAAGATGGACACCGAGGGTGTCGCCGCTGCCCGCCGGGACATCGCGCTGATCAAGTTCTACGGCGCCAAGGTGCTGCACGACGTCGTGGATCGCGCGCTGCAGGCCCACGGCAGCCTCGGCTACTCGACCGATCTTCCGCTGGAGGCGATGTACCGCTTCGCCCGGGCCGCGCGCATCTACGACGGTCCCGACGAGGTTCATCGCGCGTCGGTCGCCCGGCAGGTCCTGCGGGGCTACGAGGCGCCCCCCGACGAGATCCCCACCGAGCACATACCGACCCGTCGCGAGGCCGCGCGGCGGCAGTTCGCGGACGTGCTCGAGGCCGTCACCGCCAACGACTGACTCAGCGGTTCTCGTGCCCCCGTCGAGGCCGTTCCAGACGCGACACTAGACTCAGCGGGCGATGGCTGACTCGTTTCCCGAGACGCTCCTGCTGGCCGCCCCGCGTGGCTACTGCGCGGGCGTGGACCGCGCCGTGCAGACCGTCGAACGCGCGCTCGAGCTCTACGGCGCGCCGGTGTACGTCCGCAAGGAGATCGTCCACAACAAGCACGTCGTCGAGCAGCTGCGCGAGCGTGGCGCCGTGTTCGTGGAGTCCGAAGCCGACGTTCCCGAGGGCGCGACGGTCGTCTTTTCCGCGCACGGGGTCGCACCGAGCGTGCACGCCGGGGCCGCGCAGCGCCAGCTGGAGACGATCGACGCCACCTGTCCGCTGGTCACCAAGGTCCACGTCGAGGCCAAGAAGTTCGCCTCTGAGGGCTACACGATCGTGCTCATCGGCCACGCGGGACACGAGGAGGTCGAGGGGACGATGGGGGAGGCGCCGGAGAACATCGTCCTGATCGAGGACGTCGCCGGGGTCGATCACCTCGAGGTCTCTGACCCCGAGAAGGTCGCGTTCATCTCCCAGACGACGCTGTCGGTCGACGAGACGCGCGCGATCATCGACCGGCTGCGCGAGCGTTTCCCGGCCATCACCGGTCCCCGCACCGATGACATCTGTTACGCGACCACCAACCGGCAGGCCGCCGTCAAGCAACTCGCGCGCGAGTCCGACCTCGTGCTGGTGATCGGGTCGCGCAACTCGTCGAACTCCAACCGGTTGGTCGAGGTCGCCCGCGAGCACGGCGCCGAATCGCATCTGATCGACAACGAGGAGCAGGTCCGCGAGGAATGGCTGATCGACAAGCGCGTCGTCGGCATCACCTCCGGCGCCAGCGCGCCCGAGGAGCTCGTCCAGCGCCTGGTCGGCTTCTTTCGCGCGCGCGGCCCCGTGGATGTCCGCGAGCTGGAAGTCGTCTCCGAGGATGTGCGCTTCATGCTCCCCAAGAAGATCCGCCAGGCGCTGGCGGCGAGCAGCGCCTGAGCTCCGCGGCGCACCGGGACTGACCGCAGGCCGTGCGCACGCTGGTCATCTCTGACCTGCACCTCGGGGTTCACTCCGGGGGTGACGTTCTGCGCCAGACCGAGTCCCGAGCTGCGCTGCTGAGGGCAGCCGCCGACGCAGACCGGCTGGTGCTGCTCGGGGATCTCCTCGAGCTGCGCCATGGGCCGGCCCGCGACGCGCTGTCGGCTGCGCGCCTGCCGCTCAGTGAGCTCGGAGCGGCGCTGCCTGCAGCCGCCGAGGTGGTGATCGTGCCCGGCAACCACGATCACGATCTGCTGGACGGCTGGTCACAGCGCCAGGGTCGCGACGCCGCTCCGGCGCCACTGATGCTCAGCACTGACATCAGCTTCGGCGATGACGAGCTGCTGGGGGTGATGGCGGGCTGGCTGGGAGCCGACCGTGTGCGCGTCTCCTATCCCGGCGTGTGGCTGCGCGATGACGTGCTCGCGGTTCACGGCCAGTACCTCGACGTGCACCTGGCGATCCCGTCCCTGGAACGGCTGGCGGCGGGCGTGATGACCCGGATCGTCGCTCTCGGGCCCGACGGCCCGACCTCGATCGAGGACTACGAGGCCATCCTCGTGCCGATCTACGCGTGGATCCGCGCGCTCGCCGATCGCCTGCCGCCCGCCCGGGGCGGCCACCTGCACAGCGGCTCGACGCGGGGCTGGACGGCCCTGACC
>JALYTU010000305.1 GCA_030854125.1 Actinomycetota bacterium
GCCGTCCCCAACGGGGGGGCCGCCGGTGACGCCGGTGACGCCGGTGAGCAACCGTCTGACACCCCCCCGGCCTAGGTCGCCTGAGCCACAGCTCGGGCCGGGGCGGTGCTCCCGTTCGTCGGATTGACCGGAGGCATCGGCGCGGGGAAGTCCACCGCGCTCGATGCGCTCCAGCGGCTCGGTGCGGCGACGCTCTCGACGGATCGTGTCGTCCACGAGCTCTACGAGGATCCCGAGGTCTCGGCCGAGGTCGAGGCCCGGTTCGGTCCGGCGGTGCAGCGCGAGGGAGCGATCGACCGCGCCGCGCTGGCCCGGGCGGCCTTCGCGACCGCGGACGACCGGCAGTGGCTCGAGTCGCTGCTCTGGCCCCGGGTGGGGGAGCGCATGGTGGCCTGGCGCGAGAGCCTGGAGACCGCCCAGCCCCGGCCGCGGGCCGCGGTGATCGAGGTTCCGCTGCTGTTCGAGTCGGGGATGGATCACGGTTTCGATGCCACGATCGCAGTGATTGCCGACGAGCAGACGCGCGCGGCGCGCGCGTCCGCGCGCGGGCACGAGGCGCTGACCGAACGCGGCGCGCGCCAGCTCAGTCAGGAGGAAAAGTCGCAGCGTGCGACCTACACCGTGCGCAACGACGCAACCACAGCCGAGCTCGAGTCCAAGCTGTCGGCGATTCTTGACATGCTGCTGCAATGAGCCCTCCAACGGCAACGGCCACGCGCCGCACCGCGGCCGGGCGGACCCTGGCGCGCCGCCGTCAGGCCGGCCGCCGGCGCCGGCGCTCGGTGGTGGGTGTGGTCCTGGCGATTCTCGCGCTCGCGGTGGCGACCGCGGTACTGCCGCTGGCCAGGCGGGTGGTCAATGATCTCAGTCTGCCGATCGGCTATCAGACCGTGATCCGCGAGCAGGCTGCGGCCAAGCACCTCGATCCCGCGCTGATCGCCGCGGTCATCTACACCGAGACCAAGTTCGATCCGCGGACCTCCTCGGCCGGCGCCGTGGGGCTGATGCAGATCCTGCCCCAAACGGCGCTGTTCCTCGCCCACCGTTCCGGGGCGACGAGCTTCCACGTCAGCGACCTGGGCACGCCACGGGTCAACATCGCCTATGGCAGCTATTACCTGCGCTATCTGCTCGACGAGTACCACGGCAGCCGACTGATGGCAATCGCGGCCTACAACGGCGGCGAGGCGAACGTCAGCCAGTGGGTGGCCCGCGCCCGCTCCATCGGGGCCCGTTTCACGATCGGCGACATTCCCTTTCCCGAGACGCGCGCCTACGTCCAGCGGGTGCTGCAGTCCCAGCACGACTACCGGACCACGTACCCCACACAGCTCGGCTATCGCTGAGGTCAGCAGGTGACCGCAGTCCTCCGGACAGCCCCGGACGGCCCACTAAGCTGAAGCGCAGGATGCCGAAGTTCGAGCTCGATGCCGCCTACAGCCCGGCCGCCGACCAGCCGGCCGCGATCGCGTCGCTGGCCGAGGGGGTCGAGGCGGGGGAGCGCTTCCAGACCCTGCTCGGCGCGACCGGCACCGGCAAGACGATGACGATGGCCTCGACGATCGAGGCGATCCAGCGCCCGTCGCTGATCATCGCTCACAACAAGACGCTCGCCGCGCAGCTCTGCAACGAGTTCCGGACCTACTTCCCGCGCAACGCGGTCGAGTACTTCGTCTCCTACTACGACTACTACCAGCCCGAGGCTTACGTCCCCAGCAAGGACCTGTACATCGAGAAGGACTCGGCGATCAACCAAGAGATCGACCGCCTGCGCCACGCGGCCACGTCGGCTCTGTTCGCCCGCCGCGACGTGGTCATCATCGCCAGCGTGTCGTGCATCTTCGGACTCGGCTCGCCCGAGACCTACGACGAGAACCTGCAGAACCTCGTCAAGGGGGAGATGATCGACCGCGACCGTCTGCTGCGCAAGCTCGTCTCGATCCAGTACACCCGCAACGACACAGCCCTGGCTCGCGGGACGTTCCGCGTCCGGGGCGAGACGCTCGAGATCTGGCCCGCCTACGCCGAGACGGCATACCGGATCGTCCTGTTCGGAGACGAGGTCGAACACCTGCAGCACTTCGACGCGGTGACCGGCGAGGTGATCGGGGATGACCTCGCCCACGTCGGCATCTGGCCCGCGTCGCACTACAACGTGCGCGAGGGCATGATCGACGACTCGGTCGCCGAGATCGGCCGCGAGCTCAACTCCCGTTGCGCCGAGCTCGAGGCGGAGGGCAAGCTGCTCGAGTCTCACCGCCTGCGCCAGCGCACCCAGTACGACATGGAGATGCTGCGCGAGCTCGGCTTCTGCTCGGGGATCGAGAACTACTCGCGGATCCTCGACGGCCGCCAGCCCGGCGACCGCCCTTACTGCCTGCTGGATTACTTCCCCGATGACTTCGTCTGCTTCATCGATGAGTCTCACCAGACCGTGCCTCAGATCGGCGGTATGCACGCGGGCGATCGCTCGCGCAAGCAGACGCTCGTCGACTACGGCTTCCGGCTGCCGAGCGCACTCGACAACCGGCCGCAGACCTTCGCGGAGTTCCTCTCGATCACCCCGCAGATGGTGTTCGTGTCTGCGACCCCGGGGGAGTACGAGCGCACCCACTCGCCGCGCATCGTCGAGCAGATCGTGCGCCCGACCGGGATCATCGACCCCGACGTCGAGGTCCGGGAGACCCGCAATCAGATTGACGATCTGATGAACGAGATCCGGGGCCGCGCCGAGCGCAACGAGCGGACGCTCGTGACCACGCTGACCAAGAAGATGTCCGAGGACCTGACCGACTACCTGCTCGAGATGGGTTTCAAGGTCCGCTACCTGCATTCCGAGATCGACACGCTGGAGCGCATCCAGATCATCCGCGAACTGCGCCTGGGCGAGTACGACGTTCTCGTGGGGGTCAACCTGCTGCGCGAGGGCTTGGATCTACCCGAGGTTTCCCTGGTGGCGATCCTCGACGCCGACAAGGAGGGCTTCCTGCGGGGAGAGACATCGCTGATTCAGACGATCGGGCGTGCGGCCCGCAATGTCGAGGGCAAGGTGCTCATGTACGCCGACAAGGAGACCGCGGCGATGCAGGCGGCGCTGTCGGAGACCGACCGCCGGCGCGAGATCCAGGTCGCCTACAACCGCGAGCACGGGGTCACACCGGAGACGATCGTCAAGGGGATCTCCGACATCGCCGAGTTCTTGCAGTCCGACTCCAAGGTGCCCAAGTCACGCCGCCGGCGCCGGCGCCGCGAGGGGTCGGTGCCGCCGGCTGAGCTCGAACGGACGATCGTCGAGCTCGAGGAGGAGATGCTGGGTGCGGCCGAGGAGCTGCGCTTCGAGTACGCCGCCAAGCTCCGTGACGAGATCCGCGACCTCAAGCGTGAGCTCGACCAAGCCGTGGCGGCAGGCGAGATCGCGCGCGCTTGACCCGGGCCAAACTGCCGCCGCCGGCAGGCGTCAGGTTTTCAGGGGCCACGAACGGATAACGCCGGCATTTTGGATGCGCTGGGCCGCGGATTTCGGATACGCTGGCCAGCGGGACAACGAGGAAGGGGACGCGCGTGGCGTTGGACAGGCAGACCATCGAGAAGAAGGATTTCCCGGTCGGGCGCCGGGGCTATGACCCCGACGCTGTCGACGCGCATCTGGCCGCGCTCGCGGACGAGCTCACCGAGTTCAAGCGATCATCGCGCCGCCGTGCCGACACGCTCGCGTCCTCAGCGTCCGATCAGGTTCGGGCGATCGTCGAGGCCGCCGAGAACAGTGCCGCCGACATCCAGCGCGAGGCTGAGACCGAGGCCCGCGAGATCCGCGACGAGGCCAACAGCGAGGCCAAGTCCACGCGCGAGGAGGCCTCAGAGCAGGCCCGCGAGTACGTCAGCAAAGTCTCAGAATCGACCGCTGCCATGCTGCAGCGGATTGACGCGATGGAGAGCGAGCTGTCATCGCTGGTTGACGCGCTGCGTACCGGCGGCAACCGTCTGGACTCCGACCTGCGGCTGCTGGAGGGCAACCTCACCGAGGTCAGCGACGCGGCGACCCCGAACCGTTATGACTTCGAGCCCGCGTCGCCCGAGTCGGCGGCCGCCGGATGGGGTGCGGGTGGCACCGACGGCGACGGTGACGAGCTCTATGACCCGGAGGCCGCCAATGGCGATGCGGTGGCGCCAGGACGGGACGCCGAGGAGGCGATCGGCGTCCCCGAGCCGGGCAACGGAGCCGAGGTCACGGTTGCCGAGCTCGAGCCGGAGTCGTCGGGGAGCTCGGACGACGCCGAGGGCGCCCGCCTGATCGCGCTCAACATGGCGCTGAACGGGACCCCCCGTGACGAGACCGCGCGCTACCTGTCGGAGAACTTCGAGCTCGCCAACAGCGACGGGCTGCTCGACGAGGTCTACGCCAGCGTCGAGGGCTGACCGCTCAGCGGCGGTGGCGCCGCTGTGACCGGCGCTCGATGCGCTGCCCGCGACTGTCGCGGCGCGCGTCGAGTTGACGCTCGACGGCATTGAGGTCGGGCGCGGGTCCGTACAGGGCCCAGGCGTTGCGAACGAGGCTGAGCGCCACCACGATCAGCACCCATCCGGGCCAGAACTGCCCGTGGTGTGCGCCCGAGGTGG
>JALYTU010000306.1 GCA_030854125.1 Actinomycetota bacterium
ACGGCCGGCGCGCGACCGTAGAACACGGCCTCCTGCGCGCCGAGCGCGGTCGCGGGGCCGTCCCCGTAGAACCACTCGCGCGCGATCCGATGAAAATTGCCGCGCGCGTGCAGCTGTGAGATGACCGCGAGCGTCAGGACCTCCATGCGCCGGCCGAACAGGTGGTCCGGCGGCGCGGACTCGTGGCGCAGATAGCCGAAGTACTCCGAGCGGGGATCGCTCATGTCGATCAGGACCTGGGTCGCGTACTCGGGCGTGACTTCGATTTCTCGGTCGGACGTGTACCAGGAGGACGACGCGCGAAAATGAGCCAGGACCCGATCGGGATTGAACTTCTCGGGCTCGGGGAAGAAGCCGATCTCGGCCCCGACCCGCATGATCGTGTCGGTGTCGCCCTCGATGACCGCGCGAATGATCTGGATCTCGAGGTCGACGGTGCCCGGTGGCATGCGCTTGAACAGCCCGAAGTCGAAGAACGCCATCCGGCCGTCGTCGAGCAGCATCGAATTGCCGGGGTGAGGGTCGCCGGAGAACTGGCCGTGGCGATAGAGGCAGCTGAAGTAGAAGCGAAACAGCATCTCGCTGATCCGGTCGCGCTCGTCCTGCGGGTAGCCCTTGATCTCCTCGAACCCGGTCCCGCTCACGTACTCGGAGACCATCAGGCGCTCGTGGGAGAGGGAGGTGACGACGTCGGGGATGAGGATGAACGGGTGGCCGCGGAAGACCCGAGCCAGGGCACGCTGGTTCTGGGCCTCGAGCTCGTAGTCGAGCTCCTCTCCGATCCGGGAGCGGATCTCGTCGCCGACGGCTTTGGGATCCATCCCGGGTGCGATCCGCTTGGCCAGCCGGAGGATCAGGCCGAGGTTCTGCATATCGGAGCGAACCGCGGCGGCGACGCCCGGATACTGGACCTTGACCGCAACGCGGCGACCGTCAGGCAGCGTCGCTCGGTACACCTGGCCGATCGATGCGGCGGCGATCGGCTCCTCGTCGAATTCCTCGAAGACGTTGGCGATGCGATCGCCCAGCTCCTCCTCGATCACCTTGCCCATCTCCTTGAAGGTGACCGTGGGCGCGGCGTCGCGCAGCGCCCCGAGCTTGCGCTGGAACTCCTCGCGGTACTCCTCGGGCACCAGCCCGGCATCCAAAAAGGACATGACCTGCCCGACCTTCATCGCGGCGCCCTTCATCGTGCCCAGGGCGGCCACGATCTGCTCCGCGGCCTCGATGTGGCGCCGCTCGAGTGCGACCTCGCGTCCCTGCTTGGTACGGGTCACATTGGCCGCGCGCGTGCCGGCCTGCCGGATCGCCTGTCCGGCGGCGAGTCCCGAGATCTTCGCCGTACGGCTCACCCGGGAGGTCGGGATTTTGTCCTTGGCCATTGCCAGGGTTACTCGGCCGGCTCGACCTTGGAGCCCGGGACGATGTCATCGTCGCCGTCAGGCCAGCGGACCCAGGCCTTGTGGCCGCCGTCGTAGTCGTCACCGAGGAGGATCAGCGTCGCGGGCTCGCCGAGAGCGGTGCATGCGCCGCGTCCCTCGGGGTCGACGCCGCGCCAGATGCGCACGAAGCCGTTGTGCTCGAGCTCATCGGCGACCGTGGTCGGCTCGGTGTGGCCGGGATGGATCCGGGTCGTCCCGTCCAGGGTCAGCAGCCGGTCCATGATCGAGCTCTTCAGGTCCGCGTAGCTCGTGCTCCCGGGCGCGCGGACGCCGCCGACCGAGCCCTTGAACAGGGTGTCGCCGGTGAACACGTCGGTCCCGTCCACGAGCAGCGAGAGCATCCCGGCCGTGTGTCCGGGGGTGTGGATCGGCTCGATCCGCAGCGCCCCGGTCTCGATCGTCTCGCCCGGCTCCATCGTGCCGGTGGCGCCTGGCACGAGCTCCCGTTCGAGGGGGTGGATCAGCACGGGGGCGTTGGGATACGCCTCATGGACCGTGTCGAGCTGGGCAACGTGATCGTGGTGGTGATGAGTCAGCAGGATGTGGGTGAGCGTCAGCTGGCCGCGGCGCAGGAACTCCAGCAGCGGGGCGACCGGCCCCCCGGCGTCGATCATCACCGCGCTGCCGCCCAGCTCGTCCCCCACCACATAGGTGTTGGAAAGCCAGGGATTACTCATCGAGCGTTCGACGATCACGACCTCAGAGCGTATCGGCCCTCCTCCTCGGGTAGCCTGCCAAGACGCGATGAGCCTGATTCACACCTGTTACCGCATCCTGGAGATCGACCGTTCGGTCGCCTTCTACTCCGCGCTCGGCTTCAACGAGATCGCCCGCGCGCCGATCCGCGACGAGGCGATCAACGTCTTCATGGGCCTGCCCGACGATGGCCCCGAGCCTCGCTTGGAGCTGACGCAGAACTTCGATCAGACCGAGCCCTATGAGATCGGCACCGGCTACGGCCACATCGCGATCACCACCGAGGATCTCGACGCGACCCTGCAGCGCCTCTCCGGACAGGGGATCGAGCCCGAGCGCGCGCCGTACTCGGTTCGTGAGGGCGGCAGCCGGCTGTGCTTCGTGCGCGATCCCGACGGGTACCGCATCGAGCTGATCGAGCGCAGCTGAGCATGGTCGACACCGCCACCATGGGCAAGCTGCTGCAGCGTTTCGCGCAGGGGGTCGCCGCGCACGACCGGGAGAACCCCGGGCACCACAGCTGGGGTATCGGCATGGCCCAGTTCGACATCGAGCGCCTCGGTTTCGACGCGGGCGAGGAGATCCTGCCCGGCATCGTGCTGCAGGCCGACGGCGGGGTGACCGGCAACTTCCGGGTTCTGTGTGACGGTGACCACGACCGCGAGGGCGAGCAGCAGGAGGAGGAGGTCGTGGACGCAATCGCCTCCGAGGAGATCGCCGAGCCGGTCTACGCCGACGGTCCCGCGCCAATCCGCCCGCCGCTCTAGAAACGCCGGGGTGGCGGGACCAGGTCAGCCGCCTGAGGCGAGCTGACCGGCGCTGGGCAGTGCGTCCTGAATCGCCTGACCGTGGCTGGACGCGGTGCTGCCGATCGATGACCGCTGGGACTGAACGCCGCCGATATCCGAGGCGCTGACGCTACCGCCGGTGATCGCCGAGCGCAGCGCGCCGAGCTTGGCCGCCACCGCGGTCAGCGGCGAGAACAATCGGCTCAGCAGCTTGCTGCTGCGGACGTCAACCGCGGCGATCTTCAGCTCATGGGTGATGAACAGCGCCGCCAGGCCGGCCTTGAGCAGGCTCAGTTTGTGCAGGAACGGGTGGCTGAACACACCGGCGCGAAACGGCTTGTAGATGTAGCGGTGAAAGGCGCCGAAGGCCAGGCCGGCGTGCAGGAGGAACTTGGTCTTGGCGAAGTGGGTCGTCCCACTGGAGCTCGAGGACACGGCAGATCCTCCGGCCGACGAATTCGAGCTCGAGCTCCCGCAGCCCGCCACGGTGAATCCGGCGACGGACATGCTGACGAGCGCGATCAGGGTGAGCTGGCGCATGTCGGGACGACCTCTCTGATAACCGCTGGACGAAGGGTGGCGCGAGCCAGCATAACTCCATGGGCCGTGGGCTGGAGCCAGCTGGGGATGGATATCCTCGCGCCCATCGCCGCCCGGAGATTCACCGCCACCCGCGCCCGCCGGGGCACCTATTCGATCGTTGCCCGCGATCCGGACACAGGTGAGCTGGGCGTCGCCGTCCAGTCGCATTGGTTCTCGGTCGGCCCGATCGTGCCGTGGGCACGCGCCGGCGTGGGGGCGGTCGCCACGCAGGCCAACGCCGAGCTGTCCTACGGCCCCCGGGCGCTGGATCTGATGGCGCAGGGGGTCCCGGCGCCCGAGGCGCTCGCGCAGCTGCTCGCCGAAGATGCGCTGCGCGAGTCACGCCAGGTCGCGGTCATCGATGGTGCCGGCCGGATGGCCGCCCACACCGGCGACGCCTGCATCCCCGACGCCGGCGACTGTCAGGGGCCGAGCGTCTCCTGCCAGGCCAATATCATGGCCAACGAGCGTGTCTGGCCGGCCATGCTCGACGCCTTCCAGCGTCATACGGGCGCGCTGACCGCGCGCCTGCTCGCGGCCCTGGACGCCGCCGAGGCGCAGGGCGGAGACCTCCGTGGCCGCCAGTCCGCAGCGATCGTCGTCGTCCCAGCCGAGGGTGACCCGTGGGACACGGTCATCTCCCTGCGTGTCGAGGACCACCCGGATCCGTTGCGTGAGCTGGCCCGGCTCGTGCGGCTGCACGATGCCTACATCCAGGCCGGCGCCGGCGACGAGCGGCTGGCCGCCGGCGAGCATGAAGCGGCCGCCGCGCTGTATCTCCGGGCCAGCGAGATGGCCCCCGAGTCCGAAGAGCTGCGCTTCTGGGCCGGGATCGGCGCGGCCATGATGGGAGACATGAACACGGCGCTGACCCTCGCGCGCGCGGTGATCGCCATCCAGCCGGCCTGGCTGGAGCTGCTGGCCCGGCTGCCGGCCGATGATGTGCCCGCGGCGGGCGTGCTACGCGACGCTCTGCGCCACGGTGGGTAGCGACAGGGCCGACCCCCGCGGCGGATGTGCGAGGGTGGCGTGATGAGCCCCGGCCTTCCGCCCGCCGCACTGCGACCCGGCCTGGCGGTGATCGGCCGTTGGG
>JALYTU010000307.1 GCA_030854125.1 Actinomycetota bacterium
GAGCAGGAACAAACCCCCGATCAGCCGGCGGATGTCAAAGCGATTGGCGATCTTGGCCGTCCGCGCCTCGTCCTCGGTGCTGGCGCCGGTCGAGGCCAGCGGCTCCTCACCGCTGCTGGCGCCGGGACCCGAGAAGGGATGCTCACCTGATGACATGCGGTCCTCCTAGGCAAAGACGATGTTGAGGACGACGAGCATCGCGAGCGCGACGCCGCCGAGCAGGGTCGGGGAGCGCCACCACAGCTTGTCGCGTTCATCGATGTCGGCTTCGGCGTCCTTATTGGCGCTGCCCCAGACCAGGCCCTGGAGCTCCTCCACCGGCTTGGGCGTGGTGACCAGCGACACCGCCACCATCACGACGGCATCGGCGAGGAAGGCGATGATCGCCTGCCAGAAGCTGGCGCTCAGCGGCGAGCCGAAGTGGAAGATCGTGCCGTAGGCGTTGAGCCGGTTGACGATGTATGCAGCCGCGGTGCCGGCCACGAGGCTGAAGAAGCCGCCCCAGGCGGTCGCGCGCTTCCAGAACATGGCGATGATGAAGGTCGCGAACAGGGGCGCGTTGAAGATCGAGAACAACGTCTGGATGTAGTTCATGATGTTCGAGTAGCCCGAGGCGATGAACGCCGTGCCGACCGACACGAGAATCCCGGCGACCGTCACGAGCCGCCCCGCCCGCAGGTAGTAGGCGGGCTCGCGGTCCTTGACGAAGTAGGCCTGGATCAGGTCGTAGGTGACCACCGTGTTGAACGCGGTCACGTTGGCCGCGACCCCGGCCATGAACGCCGCCAGCATCCCGGTCACCGCGATCCCGAGCATCCCCTGGGGCAGGAAGTTGCCGATCAGGTGCGGGATCGCCGTGTTGTAGGAGAGGTTCTGGCTCGTGCCGCCCAGGCCCTTGACCGTGAGCACGGCGATGATCCCCGGCACGATGATGATCGCCGGCAGGAAGATCTTCGGGAAGGCGCCGATCAGTGGTGTGCGCCGGGCCGCGGAGATGTTGCTCGCCGACAGCGCGCGCTGAACCTC
The DNA here is from genome assembly GCA_030854125.1 of Actinomycetota bacterium. Classification (GTDB taxonomy): domain Bacteria; phylum Actinomycetota; class Thermoleophilia; order Solirubrobacterales; family Solirubrobacteraceae; genus Palsa-465. Next base: position 1,027 of record JALYTU010000307.1, read on the forward strand.
GGCGAAGTTCGTCGTCCAGTAGCCGAAGCTGAGCACGAAGCCCAGGCCGAACACGATCCCCACCCAGTCAGAGGCCAGCGGATTGGTCACGTGGTGGATGGCCAGCCCGCGCCAGGCGTGCAGACCCGGCTCGCCGAGCTTCTTGAAGGCCCGGACCTTGTGCTCCAACCCGCTCCAACCGCCGATCGAGTGCAGCGCGACCAGCGTCAGCGGCAGCAGCGCGGCGACGATGATGAAGAACTGCAGGACTTCGTTGTAGATCGCCGAGGTGAGGCCGCCGAGCGTGATGTAGACGAGCACCAGCGCGGCCGCCACGAGGATCGCGAAGGCGATCGACCAGCCGAGCATGAGGTGGATGATCAGCGCCAGCGCGAACAGGTTGACGCCGGAGATCAGCACCGTGGCGACGGCGAAGCTGCCGGCGTTGAAGGCATGCGTGGCGTCGTTGAAGCGCAGCCGCAGGTACTCCGGGACCGAACGGACCTTGGCCCCGTAGTAGAAGGGCATCATCACGATGCCGAGGAAGATCATCGCCGGCACCGCGCCGAGCCAGTAGTAGTGCACGGCGGGGATCCCGTACTGCGCGCCGTTGGCCGCCTGGCCGAGGATCTCCAGCGCACCGAGGTTGGCGGCGATGAAGGCCAGCCCGGTGATCCAGGCCGGCAGCGAGCGGCCGGACAGGAAGAAGTCCAGGTCGGTCTTGATCGACAGCCGCGCGACGAAGCCGATCCCCAGGACGACCACGAAGTAGATCGCCAGGATGACGTAGTCCACCGTGCTGGGATGGAGCGTCAGCATTGTCCGATGATTACCTCATCCCCGATTTCAAAACCACCGGCTCGATCGCGTCGACGGGTGGGCGCGCCGGCGGCGCCGGCCGGGCCCTCAGCCGACGTGCTCGGGCTCGCGCGTGCTCGGTTGCACATGCGTGACGGGCAGCCCGAGGCCGCGCGTCTTTGAGACCAGGTCCAACCGCAGCCAGCGCGACACTCCGAGCGGCAGGGTCGAGATGATGATCTCATCGAAGTCGTCGAGGTTGATCGCGTCCTGGATCGCCGCCAGCGGCTCTGAGTCGCCCAGGCTGCCGGTCACCTCGCTGCCCGCGGCCTCGGTCAGGCGTGGCAGCGCGGCGACGATCACCCCGGCGGCCTCCTCGTCGCCGCTGTCCTGAGGATCGACGACCCGGTGCAGCCCGTGGGCCTGACGCGGGACGAGCAGATGGAACCTCGCCGGGCTGGTGCGCGCCCGGTGTCGGACCACCTCCAGCAGTGCATCCGTCGTGGCGGTCTTGTGGGCCACGATGAGGACATGCGCCCGTTCTGACACGCGATCACCTCCCGATCAAGGATGTCGATAAAACGGTCGCTCGAGTATCTCACCGCCACGCCGTCAGGGCAACCAGCGGTCCGCGGCATCACGTCGCTGCTGAGCCCGTCGCCGTGCGCGATCAGGCGGCGGCCAGTTCGGCCAGCGCGCAGACCGTCCGAAAGTTGCGCGTCGTCGTCACCACCCCCATCGCCGCGGCGCCCAGCCCGCTGGCGAGCTTGGAGCGACCGATGCCGTCCGGATGCCAGGCGTAGATCTGTCGCCCGCTGACCTGCACCCGCTCGGCGCCCGCGGCGAGGGCGCGCAGCCGCTGCTCGGTTCCCGCCGGCGCCGGCCCGGCCAAAAAGCTCACCTGATAGAGCTTGGGCTCGGTGACCGCGTCGCCAAAGGGCTCGTCGGCGATCACCGTGGCCAGCTGGTCTGCGGAGCGGACGATGACGGGCACCGCGAAGCCGAACTCGGTCTCGATCGCCTCCGCGAGATCGCGCTCGAGTCGCGTGGCACGGATGGGCGTCCGCAACACGACGTTGCCGCTCTGCAGGTGGGTGCGGACCTCGTCATAGCCGCGGTCGGTGAGCAGCTGGCGCAGCCGCGCCATTCCGACCCGCCGCTTGCCGGCGAGGTTGATCCCCCGCAGCAGGGCGACGTGTACGGCCACGGTCAGCCCCAGGTCATGCGAACAGGTGACCTTGGCCCGGGATCTCCGGACCCGCGCCGCGTCCCCGGGGACCGGGCTGGCCGAGCGCGACCGCGACGTCCTGGGCGATTGCGGCCTCCGAGCGCGAGGCGATCAGCGGCTCCTCGATGCCCTCGATGTGCACGAGCGTGCGCCGGCCGTCCCCGCGGTCGTGTCCCTCGAGCGGGATCAGCGCGTAGACGCGGTCGGCGCGTACGAACTTGCCGTAGCCAAGCGGCACCATCGGTGTGGGTCGTGCCATACGCCGCACATCGTACGCGGGACGCTACTCACCGAGCACGAGCGCCAGCCGGCGCTCGAGCGCCTCACCGAGGACCTCGCGCACCGTCCCGGCCTCGAAACGCTGAACCAGCGCCGAGAGAAAGCCCTCGATGACCAGGCGCTTGGCGTCGGCCTCGGGCAGCCCGTGCGAGCGCAGGTAGAAGAGCTGTTCGGGATCGACCTGGGCGATCGCCGCGGCGTGAGTGCAGCGAACGTCGTTGGCCTGGATCTCCAGACCCGGGATCGCGTCGGCGTGCGCGCGCTTGGAGAGCAGCAGGTTGCGCGACTCCTGAAACGCGTCGGTCTTCTGCGCGCCGGGGTCGACGATGATGTTGCCCTTCCAGACCGCGGTCGAGCGATCCTGGAGCACGCCCCGGAAGGCCAGGTCAGACGTGGTGTTGGGCGCCGCGTGCTCCTGGGTGGTGTCGAAGTCGATGTGCTGGCGCTTGTGGGTGGCGTAGGCGCCGGTGACGCGGGCGTCGGCACCCGGGCCGCCGAGCCGAGTGTCCATGCGCACGTGACCGCGCGCGGAGCCAAAGCCGAGCGCGACCCAGTCCAGCGAGCCGTCACGGCCGATCTCGGCCCGTTGAGTGCCGAAGATCCAGCTCGTCTCGGCGAGGTCCTGAGCGCCGATGTAGCGCAGGTTGGCCGCGTCGCCGACCATCAGCTCGGTGACGACGTTGAAGACGCCGTCGAGCTCGTCGGTGCCGGACACGAACTGCTCCCAGACCTCGGCCTGAGCGCCCTCCTCGAGCACGATCACCGCGTGGTGGTGCAGCTCGGTGCCGGGCTGGGTCTGGATCGAGGTGAGCACGATCGGCCCCTCGACGGCGACGCCGCGCGGAACGTAGATGAATGCCCCACCGCTCAGCCCGGCGTCGTTGCGGGTCACGAGCGCGTCGCCCTCGCTGGAGACCACGCTGCCGAGGTGGCGGGCGACGAGCTCGGGATGCTCGGCCATCGCTCGCTCGAGGGTGGTGACGATGACGCCGTCGGGCAGACCGGTGCCGAGCACGGGAGTCTCCTGGCCGTCGCGCAACTCCAGCCAGCAGGCGGCGTCGTCGGGGGCGATTCCGAAGGGAAGCGCGACCGCGTCAGGACGGCCGGGTGGCGCGCCGTCGGCCGCGTTGTAGCGGTCGAGATCGAGCCCGGAGAGGTCAGTGAACTCCCACCCCGGCCGGCCCTTGAACTGGGGCAGGCTCAGGGTGTCCAGGCGTCGAGCGGCACGCTCGCGCCGCTCGGCCAGCGCGCTAGCCAATGGACCCCTCCATCTGCAG
>JALYTU010000308.1 GCA_030854125.1 Actinomycetota bacterium
CCCTCCGGCACCCCGAAGTCGACCACCCCGCCGTGTTGGAGCGCCTCGAAGGCCGCCAGACGCAGGCCCATCCCCGCCCCACGAGCCCCAGAACCGACGCCATCGTTGCGGATCTCCAGGGTGAAGGTGTCCTGATCGCCGCTGACGGTCACGACGACGCGCGTCGGCTTGGCGTGCTTGGCGACGTTGCGCAGCGCCTCGGCCAGGACGGACTGGGCCAGCGGCTCGATCTCCGCGGGGACAGTGACCGCCGCTGGCCACTGCACCTCAATCGGCGGTCCGGGTGCAGCAACCACGCGCTCGAGTTCGGCGGCCAGCGTCGAGCCCGTCTCGGAGGGCACGGCGGCCAGCGGCCGCTCCAGCGCCGAGCGCAGGTCTCTGAGCGCCCTGCCCATCTCAACTCGGCACCGGTCGCGCTCAGCATCATCGAACGAGCGCTCAGCGCTGAGCGCCAGAGACACCCCGAATAGTCGCTGCATGACCCGCTCGTGGATCTCGCGTGCGAGCTCCAGCCGCTCCCCCAGACGTTGGTTTCGCTCCTGCTGTCGGGTCGCGTTTCGTGCGGTGGCCACCAGGGCCGCGGTTTTGCCCAGCGTCCAGAGCAGGTGGCGTTCACCGTCGGTCAGCTCGAAGCGACCGCCGCCACGATCGGCGCAGATGACGCCGAAGTTCCGGCCGGCCGCGCTCAGCGGCGTGCACACCAGCGTCGTGATCCCCAGCAGCCGGGCGTACTCGGGCGGGACGGCGTCCTCGAGATCGGCGGCGACGACGATCACCTCGTCTTCCAGCAGCGCCCGCTGGGCGACCGGAGTCGAGATCAGGGTCGGGGTCGGCTCCAGCGTGGCCAGCTGCGCGAACGACGTGCCGTGTGAGCCCACCGCTCGGACCCGTCGCCGGCCGGCGTCGGCCATGAAGATTGCCGCGCGGCGCATCGTCGTCAGCCGGCAGATCGCCTCGCAGATGCGGTCATAGAACTCCGTCGAGGTGGTCTCGGTGTCAAGCTCGGCCAGCAGCTCGACGAACACCTCCAGCGGCTCGACACCTGCGAACAGCGACGCCGGCCGCGGGCTGCTCACGCAGCCTCCGCTTGCACCTCGTAGAGCCGGCGGGTCTTGTACAGGGTGGTCCGCTCCGCCGCGGGACGACCCGCGCGGTGGGCGGCGGCGACCAGTTCGTCGGGCTCGAGCCGGGTTCCGTGGTAGCTGCCCGCCATCCGCGAGATCGACTCCTCCATCAGCGTGCCGCCGAGGTCGTTGACTCCCCAGCGCAACGCCTCGGTGGCCGCGTCCAGGCCCATCTTGACCCAGCTGGCCTGCAGGTTGGTCACCGTCTCGCCGAGGGCGAGGCGGAACACCGCCGTGTGCTTGAGGTTCTCCTCGCGGGAGATCTCCTCCACGCCGTGGGTGCGCCCGAGCAGGGTGTGGAACGGGATGAAGGACAGCGGAACGAATTCGGTGAAACCACCGGTCCGCTCCTGCAGCTCGCGGACAACGCGCATGTGCTCAGCCAGCTCCGAGGGCTCCTCGATGTGACCGAACATAACGGTCGCGGTCGAGCGGATCCCCTCGGCGTGCGACGCCTCGATCACCTCCACCCACCGGGCGACGGGGAGCTTGTTGGGCGAAATGCGCTCGCGGACCCCGTCGTGCAGGACCTCGGCCGCGGTGCCGGGGGTCGAGCCCAGGCCGGCTTCGCGCAGCCGTGAGAACACCTCTCGGGGAGCCAGCCCGCTGACCTCGCACATGTGCGAGACCTCCATCGGCGAGTAGGCGTGCAGGTGCAGCTGGGGTGCGACCTCCTTGGCGAAGCGCAGCCACCCGAGGTAATCGTCGAGCGTCCAGTCGGGATGGATGCCGGACTGGATGCACAGCTCGGTGGCTCCGGCCTCGACGGCGTCCTGCACGCGCTGCGCGAAATCCTCGCGCGAGTGCTCGTAGGCGTCGGGCGAACGCTTGGACTGCCCGAACCCGCAGAAGGCGCAGCCGACGATGCACACGTTGGAGACGTTGATGTTGCGGTTGACCACGAAGGTGACGGTGTCGCCGGCCAGCCGGCAGCGCAGCTCGTCGGCCGCGCTGCGCAGGTCCTCGATCACCGACGGACGCTGCTCGGCAAACAGCGCGGTCAGCTCCTCCCCGGTCAGCCGGTGCCCGTCCCGAGCGCGCTCGACCGCCCGTGGCGCGGCGTCATCGGCGACCCGCAGCTCGGCTCGTCGGCCGCTACCGCGGCGCGGGATGAAGGACCAGTAGCGGCTGGTGATCACGTCGAGCACCGGCGGCGCGATCCACTCGGCGGAGATGTACTCGGGATAGACGCACAGCCGCTCGGACAGCGCAACCCCATCGGCGGCCAGGCGCTTGCGGACCTGGGTCGGTGACGGGAAGGGGTGCTCAGGTGAGATGTGATCGCCGTTGGCACTCAGCCCTCCGAGGTCGGTGGCGCCGGCGCCGACCAGCTGGGGCCACCAGTCGGCGAGGTTGGGGGGAACCTGGATCCCAATCTCGGGCATCAGGCGGCGAGCCTCGGCGACCAGCCGGGTCATGTCCTGAACGCTGACCGGCGTAGCCCAGGACGGCGCGTCGAGCTGGGGCCCATGCCCAACGCCCGTACGCCAGTAGTCCGCGGCCGCGTCGCCGGCGATCTCGGCCGGCTCGCGGCCGTAGTAGCTCTGGTGGGGGACGAAGTTCTGGAGGATGATCTCCTGCAGGTGGCCGTAGCGCGCATGAACCTCGGCCAGCGCGGCCAGCGAGGCCATCCGCTCCTCCTCGGTCTCCCCGATCCCGACCAGGATCCCGCTCGTGAACGGGATCTTCAGCTCGCCGGCGGCGGCGATCGTCTCCAGTCGGCGAGCAGGATGCTTGGTCGGCGAGCCGGCGTGGACAGTGTCCATCAGCCGCTCAGCCACCGACTCGAGCATCAGCCCCTGCGAGGCGGTCACCTCGCGCAGCGCGGCCAGGTCCTCGCGACCGATGACCCCGAGATTGGTGTGGGGCAGCATCCCGCGCTCCAGCGCCTGCTCGCAGACCCAGACGACGTAGGCGGTGAAATCGGCAAAGCCGTAGTCCGACAGCCGCGCGGCGACGCCAGCGTTGTGATCGGGGGCCTCGCCGGTCAGCACCAGCAGCTCCTTGGCCCGATGGCGCTCCGCTGCCCGGTCGAGCATCTCCGCCACCGCCGTAGGCGCATGCAGGTGCGGCTGATGGGTGGCGAAGGCGCAGTACTTGCAGTAGCACTGGCACGTCCGCGACAGAGACAGGGCGTAGTTGCGGCTGAACGTGACCCGGCGGCGCATCTGAGCGGATTCTACGAAGGGCAGGTCACCGGCGCGGGACGGAGTCTTATCCTGCCGTCGGCGATGCGTCGTCTGCCCCCTGCAGCTCTGTGTGCCGTGCTGCTTACCGCGCTGGCGCTCGCCGGCTGTGGCCTGAGCTCCGGCTCTCCCAGCCTTCCCGGTGCGACGCTGGTCCTGGACTTCACCCCCAACCCGGTTCACGCCGGCATCTACGAGGCGCTGGCCCGCGGCGATGATGTGCGCGACGGCTTCCGGCTGCGCGTCGTCGCACCCTCGGCCTCGACGGACTCGATCCGCCTGCTCGAGACCGGCCGGGCGGACTACGCGATCCTCGACATCCACGACCTGGCCCTGGCGCGTGCCCGCGGCCAGCGGATCGTCGGGATCATGGGCATCGTCCAGCGACCGCTGGCCGCGGTCATCGCCGCCCCGAGCGTGAGCAATCCGCGCCGGCTGACCGGACGGACGGTCGGGGTGTCGGGTGTCCCCAGCGACACCGCCGTCCTTGACTCGATCGTCGCCGGCGCCGGGGGGCGGCCCTCCCGAGTCAAGGCGATCACGATCGGCTTCAACGCGGTCGCCGACCTAGTCGCCGGGCGCGTCGCAGCGGCGACGGCGTTCTGGAACGACGAGGGGGTCACGCTGCGCGCACGCCGCCCGGGCTTTCACATCTTCCGGGTCGATCAATTCGGCGCCCCCGCCTACCCAGAGCTTGTCCTGGCGGCGACCGCGGCCGCTCTGCGGGCCCACCCCGAGCTCACCAAGGACGTCGTACGAGCGCTGACCACCGGCTATCAGCAGGTCCTGCGCCAGCCCGCCAGCGGCGCCCAGGCGCTGCGCCAGCTCGTACCCGGCCTGGACCCTCGGTTACTGGACGCCGAGCTGCGGGGCCTGTTGCCCGTCTTCTACGGGCCCGGCGGCCGGGTGGGGGCGCTGGATCCGGGGCGCCTGGCCGCATGGGCGCGGTGGGAGCGGCGGTTCGGAATCGTCACCCGCACGCCGGACGTCGGGGCGATGTTCACCCAGCGCTACCTCCCCCCGGGGCCCCGGCCCCGGCACTGACCCGCGCGCTCGGTCAGCCCGCGAGGTCCGAGACCAGCTGAGCGGCCGCGCGAGCCATCCGTGAGCGCGGGACGACGAGGTCAAAGCCCGCCGCCTCCGCGGCGGCCTTCACGTCGGCGTCGACGTGGGAGAAGAAGGCGAGCGTGCGCGGCGGCTGGGGACCGAGCGCGACCCCGGCGACCGCAATCCGCGCCGTCGCGTCATCGGTCAGATCGACGATCACGACGT
>JALYTU010000309.1 GCA_030854125.1 Actinomycetota bacterium
GAGCAATAGCCAGACACGCCTACGGCACGCGCGCGGATGCCGAGCAACGCCAGTCGGCGGTTGGCCCCGGCGATCCCCTCCATCCGGCGAATCACGACCGAGACGGTTCCGTCCGAATGGCGGGTGACGGCAAACGCCGGCGACGAGCTCGCCGCGGTCAGGACGATCACCGCTGCGACGCTCCCGCCGACCACGCCGAGGCTGGTGCCGGCGAGCACCGGCCTGCGCAGACGCGAATGCCGACGCAGTGGGTCGGGCGCGTCAGACAGCTCGGAGCCGTACGCGCGCTCGACCTCACCCCATAGGTTGTCCTCGAATTCACTCATCAGTGTGCTCCTTTCTCAGGCGACGGCGCGCGCGAAAGCCGCTGGCGCAAAACGACGGCAGACACTCCGAGAGCATCCGCGGCCTCCTTCGGGGTCAAGTCGGCGATGTCGACCAGCTCGACCGCCGCTCGCTCCCGCTCTGACAGCTGGGCGCAGCGTTCGAGCAGCTCCCGGCCCTCGCGCTGGGCATCGATCCGGCCAGCGAGATCGTCGATCTCCTCGGACGGAAGCGGCCGATCTCCGGCCAGACGGACGGCCATCGCCACGCCATCGGCGTGCGCCGTGCAGTAGCTCGCGAACACTCGCGAGGCAATGCCGAACAGCCAGGCTCGCGGCGAACCACGACGCGGATCAAACCGAGCAAACCGGCGGCGGCGCGCAGGAACGTCTCCGAGGTCAGGTCGGCCACCGTCTGTGGCTCTGCACACCGGCGCCCGAAGTAGGCCGAGATTGGACCGACGTTGCCTCGGTAGACGTCCTCGAGCCGGGCAAGTGCGGAGGACGGGCCGCTGTCGGGCTCCGCGTTCTGTGCCGGCACCGATCGGCTGAGCACCGAGAGCCCGAGGCTAATTGCCGTCTTCATATCCCTAGTTGCGCAGTTCACCCTCGAGCTTGACATCTCTCGCTCTGGATCACCTCGCTGCGCCCCCGGGATCGCCCGCAGGATCGGCGCTCAGGCGCCGCCGCTCAGAAGAGCTGGTTCTCGCCGCCGAACACGTCACTCACCGAGCCGTCGGTGAAGATCTGGCGGATCGAGTTGGTGAGCAGGTCCGCGCACGAGAGCACCCGCACGACCTCGGGGGCGCCGGGCGGCAGTGGGATCGTGTCGGTGACCACGACCTGCTCGAAGTCGGCGGCGATCAGGTTCTCCCAGGCGCGGCCGGAGAAGTTGCCGTGGGTCGCAGCCGCGTAGATCCGCCGAGCGCCGGCCTCGCGCACGGCCCGGGCGGCGGCGGCGAGCGTCCCCGCGGTGCCGATCATGTCGTCGACCAGGAGCGCGGTCTTGCCGGCGACGTCACCGATCACGTACCCGATCTCCGCCACCTGTTGGGCGGGGCGCTCCTTGTTGAGGATCGCCAGGTCGGCGCCGATCTTGGCCGCGAACTGCTTGTTGAGCTTCACGCGGCCGGCGTCCGGGGCGACGACGACGAGGTCCTCGAGGTTGAGGTCATCGAAGTACTGGGTCAGCATGAACAGCGCCGTCATGTGGTCGCACGGCTTCTGGAAGAAGCCCTGGATCTGGCCGGAGTGCAGGTCCATGGTGAGCAGTCGGTCGATGCCGGCCGCCTCGAGCATGCGGGCTACGAGGCGCGCGCTGATCGGCTCGCGGGGGGCGGATTTCTTGTCCTGGCGGGAGTAGCCGTACCAGGGCGTGACCGCGATCACCCGGTGTGCTGAGCCGCCGACGGCCGCGTCGACCATCGCCATCAGCTCCATCAGGGTGTCGTTGGTGCTCATGTTCTCGGCCGCGTTTGAGCACGTCGGCTGGACGATGAACACGTCGGCGCCGCGCACCGATTCCTCGTAGCGGCAGTAGACCTCGCCGTTGGCGAACGTCTTGAGGTCCACCCCACCGAGCTCGACCCCGAGCTTGGACGCGATCCGTGCGCCGAGCTCGCGATTGGCCCGGCCCGAGAAGAGCATCAGCCGTTTTTCGCTGCCGAGCCGCATCTCGCTCGGGACGGTGCGCGTGTCGGTGATTTCCACTGTGTCGGCGAGTGTACGCCCGGGTCCTGACGGCTCAGTGGCGGTCATCGGGACTCGCCCTCCTGCTCCCGGACGCGCCGCCGCTCCGCGTATCCGTCGAGGTTCTGCTGGCGCGCACGAGCGATTCCGAGCGCCCCCGGCGGGACGTCCGTGCTGATCACCGAGCCGGCACCGGTGTAGGCGTCGTCACCGACTGTGACCGGCGCGATCAGGGTCGTGTCGACGCTGGTCTTGACCCGATCGCCGATCGTCGTGCGGTGCTTGCGGTAGCCGTCGTAGTTGGACGTGATCGTGCTCGCGCCGAGGTTGGTGCCCTCGCCGATGTCGGCGTCCCCGATGTAGCTGAGGTGCGGGACCTTGCTGCCGGCACCGACGTCGGAGTTCTTGATCTCCACGAACGTGCCCGCCTTGGCGCCCTCCCGCAGGACCGTGCCGGGCCGCAGGTAGGCGAAGGGGCCGACGCTGGCCCGTGGGCCGACCGTCGCGCCGTCGATGTAGGCGTGCAGCACCCACGCGCCGTCCTGCACGATGGCATCGATCAGGGTGCTGTTGGGCCCGATGCGAGCGTCCTGCCCGATCCGGGTGGCGCCGTGCAGGCTGGTGAACGGCGCGATCACGGTGTCGGCGCCGATCTCCACGCCGGCGTCGATCACCGTCGCGGACGGGTTGATGATCGTGACCCCGGCGAGCTGGTGGCGCTCGTGGATCCGACCCTGGGCGATGGCGGTGACACCGGCGAGCTGGCGGCGGTCATTGACTTGGGCCAGCTGCCCAGGGTCTGAGAGCTCGAAGGCCTGCACGGTCCGCTCGCGCTCGCGCAGGACCGGGATGACGTCGGGCAGGTAGTACTCGCCCTGGGCGTTATCGGCCCGCACCTCGGCCAGCGCCGAGGCCAGCGCCGGTCCGTCGAAGGCGAACATGCCGGTGTTGACCTCACGGATGTGGCGCTCGAACTCGCTGGCGTCGCCGTCGGCCTTGGTCTCCACGACTTTCTCGACGCTGCCGTCGGGGCCGCGCACGACCCGCCCGTAGCCCGAGGGGTCCTCGAGGGTCATGGTCACGATCGTCGCCCCCGCGCCGCTGGCCTGGTGCGCGCTGACCAGGTCACGCAGTGTGTCGGCCTCGATCAGCGGAGCGTCGCCGTTGAGCACGAGCACAGTTCCCACGGTGGCGAACTCATCGATGGCCGCACGCACGGCATCGGCGGTGCCCAGCGGCCGCTCCTGCACCACCGTCACCACTTCGTCGTCCAGCGCGGCGGCCAGCCGCCGCTGCGGCGCATCGACCACGACCACCCGCCCCACCCCGGCCGCGCGCGCCGCCATCACCGGCCACGCAACCATCGGCCGTCCGCACAAGGGGTGCAGCAGCTTGGAAACCGACGATCGCATGCGGGTTCCCTGGCCCGCAGCGAGGATGACGACGACCGAGTCGGTCACGGGCGTGATCGTAGCCGCCGGGTCGCCCACCGCAAGATCGCGCCGCGAGATCGGGGGGGTCCGGCCGGCGGATTGGTGGGTGATCAGCCACCCTTGAGTTCGGCCGCGTCGTACCAGCGCAGCCATTTCCGCACCGCGTTGTCAGAGACCCCGTACTTGCGACCGACCGCGCACATGCTCCTCGTCATGAGGTCGGTCAGGAGCTGCGCGTGGGACGGCCGGGGTAGCTTGCGTCTCTCCGGCTGGGGAGCATGCGGGCCACTGCTGTGCACCCCACAGTCCTGCGAGCAGTACTGCTGCTGGGGTACTTCGGTAGAAAATCGTTCCCACAGTGCAGACACGCGCGGGGGTCACGGACGATCCGGTTGCGCCGGCCGCAGTGCGTGTCAAGCGTCGCGTTGCCGTTCGAACAAAGGATCCGCAGGTTCGAGTACCGGTTGTCAGTGGCCGCGCCGTTGATGTGATCGAGGATGAGCGCCATCGGAGCGCCGTTCCACCGTTCGTCCTGGCCGCACATCTCGCATCGGCGCTGCTTTAGGCCCTGCTCGAAGAGCCGCCGCTTGAGGTGACCGCGGTGGTAGGTCGAATTCCTGACCAGCACTTCAACGAGCGGGATCGCAGTCTCGCGGGGGCCGCGTCGCTTCGCCCACTGCGGATCGACGTGCTCAAGGGAGACGCCGTAGAACGCCGACCAGCGCTTGGAGCTGCGGTGGTTACCACCGGCGGCCCGGAGCCCCAAATGACGCAGGGCATCCGCGATGCTCAGCGCGTTCTCGGCTGCTTCTCGAATCTCAACCTCGGTGTATCGCGGGGTCCACCCCATACAGGGAAAGTACAACCCGGTCCGGACGGAAACAACGATTTTCCAGGAGTTTGTTGTAATTGGGGAGCCCGGATTTGAACCGGGACCTCACGCCTCCAAAGGGCGGCGGGCTGCCGTTACACCACTCCCCAGTGTATTGCGCGTGCAGCGCGTGCGGTGAGGCTAGCTGAGTAATCCGCGCAGCTCTGCGTCCAACAGCGGGTCGGCCAGCGCCGCGGCGACGTCTCCGGCGCCGCGCAGCCCGCGCGCGGGGCGCAGCAGACCGAAGCCGACCCCGGCGTCG
>JALYTU010000310.1 GCA_030854125.1 Actinomycetota bacterium
TGGCCAGACCCAGCCCCTCAGCCGATGACCCCGCCTCCGCGCCCCCGGCGGAACCCCTACTGGACGATTCCGGCCCTGCTGATCCTGCTCTCGGTGCCGCTGTACTGGTCGGTCGCGCTGCTGGCCACCGTAATCGCGGTTCGGGCCGGCGTTGCCCTGGCGCACCCGGCCCTGGCCCGGTGGGCACTGCGGCGTGCCGCCGCCGCCCGCGGCGAGACCGTCGCCCTCGGGACCGACCGACAGGGCCACCCCGTCACCCTTCAGGAGCGCCAGCTCGCCGCTCACGGGCTGATCGTCGGAGCCAGCGGAGCGGGCAAGTCCACGACCCTGCTCGGAATCCTCAGCGAGCAGATCGTCCGTGGAAGGCCGGTGATCGCGATCGACCTCAAGGGCTCCCCCGCCTTCACCCAGCGACTGCAGGGGGCCGCCGCGGCGGCGGGGCGACCGTTGCGGATCTGGACCCCGGACGGCCCGGAGGGCTGGAACCCGCTCGCGGTGGGCAACGCCACCGAGCTCAAGGACAAGCTGATCGCCACCGAGCGCTTCTCAGAGCCCCACTACCAGCGGGCGGCCGAGCGCTATGTGCAGACCGCGATCGGAGCCCTGCACGCCGGCGGCCGCGACGTTGACCTGCTGTCGGTGGTCGCGCTGATGGATCCGCGTCGGCTCTCGGTCCTCGCGCGGGGCCTGCGGCCGGCGATGGCTGATCGGGTCCAGGACTATCTGGGTTCGCTGACCCGCGATCAGCTAAGCGCGGTCCGCGGCTTCGGCACCCGGCTGGCGCTGCTCAGCGAGGGTACGGCGGGACCGTTTCTCAGCGGCGCGCCGGCCAACCCGGTCCCGATCGACCTCCGCAGAGCCCTGGCGGGTGACGAGATCGTCGTCTTCAGCCTGAACTCCGGACGTTACGGCCAGCTGGCCGCCCAGCTCGGCACCCTGGCGATTCAGGATCTCGTCAGCGCCACCGGCCACCGCCTGCAGGGCATGGCCGATGGCAGCACGCCACCGCTGGCCACGATCGCCGTGGACGAGTTCTCCGCGCTGGGCTCTGACCAGGTTCTGGCGCTGCTCGCCCGCGGCCGCGAGGCCGGCGTCAGCGTGCTGCTGGCCACCCAGGAGCTCTCAGACCTCGAGCGGGCCGGCCGCGGGTTTCGCGATCAGGTGCTCGGCCTGACCGCGCTGAAGATCGCCCACCGCCAGGACGTGCCCGGCTCGGCCCGCACGTTCGCCGAGATGGCCGGCTCAGAGCAGGTCTGGGAGGAGACCCACACGATCCAGTCTCCGTTCGGCACCCGACCGCGCAGCCGTGGCACCCGCCGCGCCGTGTCGCGCCTGGTCGTGCACCCCGACGAGATCGCGCGTCTGCCTACCGGCGAGGCCGTGATGCTGTCAAAGACGCCGGTGTCCAGCGTGACCCGGGTGCGCGTGAACCCGGCACCCCGGCCGGCGTCACCCACGCGCGCGCCGGCGGCACCCAAGCGGCCGGCGGCGCCGGCACGGCGCGATCAGGATCCGGGAGTGACGCGGTAGGCGTCGAACACGGCGTCGATGTTGCGCAGCCGGTTGATCGCCTGATCCAGGGTGCGCGTATCGCCGACCTCGACCAGGAAGCGGTTCTTGACCATCGGGTGATCGACCGTCCCGTGGATGTCCAGGATGTTGATCCCCGCCTCGGCGAAGGTTCGGGACATGTCCTCGAGCAGACGATGGCGGTCCCATCCGTCGACGGCGATCTCCACCCGGAAGCTCGTGTCGGCGTCCCCGTCCCAGCTGACCGGCGTGAAGCGGTCTGGGTCCTTTTTGAGCACGGCGACGTTGGGGCAGTCATCACGGTGAATCGTGATCCCGCGGCCGAGCGAGATATAGCCGACGATCGGGTCCCCGGGCACCGGCCGGCAGCACTTGGCCAAGCGCAGCATCACCTCGTCGACCCCGTCGACCGAGATGCCATAGCGCGAGGAGGACGTGGTTGGCCGGGTCCGGCGCCGGTTGGTCTGCAGCAGGTCGTTAGCGGCGGTTTGCTCGGTCTCCGCGGTCTCGCCCTGCTTGAGGCGCTCCATGAGCTTGTTGACGACGACCTTGGCCGAGATCTTGGCTCCGCCGAGCGCGACGTAGAAGTCATCGCCCTTGCGAAATCCCATCTCGCGAATCACGTCGGCCAGCAGCGGCGAGCCGACCAGCTTCTGGGCGGGCAGGCCGGCACGCTTGAGGTGCTCCTGGAGCAGCTCGCGACCCGTGTGCTCGGTGTCACGCCGGGACTCGGCCTTGAACCAGGCCTTGATCTTGTTGCGCGCCCGCGTGGTCTTGACCAGCGCCAGCCAGTCTCGCGAGGGCCCGCGCTCGCGCTTGGAGGTCAGCACCTCGACGATATCCCCGGAGCGCAGCTGATAGGAGAGCGGCACGATCTTGGCGTTGACCTTGGCCCCGACGCAGCGGTGGCCGACATCGGTGTGGATCTCGTAGGCGAAGTCCAGCGGGGTGGCGCCGGCGGCCAGGGACTTGACCTCGCCCTTGGGGGTGAAGACGAAGACCTCGTCCTCGAACAGATCCACCTTGAGGGTCTCCATGAACTCCTTGGGATCACTCGTGTCCTGCTGCCAGTCCATGAGTGAGCGCAGCCACTTCAGCTTGCCGTCGGAGTCGCGTTGGCGGCGCCCGCGGTCCTCCGCGGAACCGGCGCCCTCCTTGTACATCCAGTGAGCGGCGATTCCGTACTCGGAGAGATCGTGCATCTCGCGCGTGCGGATCTGGATCTCGAGCGGCCGGCCCTCGGGTCCGATCACCGTCGTGTGCAACGACGAGTACATGTTGAACTTCGGCATCGCGATGAAGTCCTTGAACCGCCCCGGCAGCGGCTTCCACAGCGAGTGGATCACGCCCACCGCGCCGTAGCAGTCCTTGATCGAGTCCACGATGACCCGCATCGCGGTCAGGTCGTAGATCTCGTTGAACTCCCGCCCCTTCTTGGTCATTTTTGCGTAGATCGAATAGAAGTGCTTGGCCCGGCCGAAGATCTCGGCCTGGATGCCGATTGCTCCCAGCTCGCGGGCCACGTAGTCCCCGGCCTGGCTGACGTAGCGCTCGCGCTCTTCGCGCTGCTGGGCGACCAGTGACCTGATCTCGTTGTACTTGCGGGGGTGCAGCGTCTGGAAGGCGAGATCCTCGAGCTCCCACTTGATCGCGTGGATGCCGAGTCGGTGGGCGATCGGCGCGTAGATGTCCAGCGTCTCGCGGGACTTCTCGATCTGCTTCTGCTTGGGCATCGCAGCGATCGTGCGCATGTTGTGCAGCCGGTCGGCGAGCTTGATCAGGATCACGCGGATGTCACTGGACATCGCCACGACCATCTTGCGGTAGTTCTCGGCCTGGGCCTCGTCGCGCGACTGGAAGGTCAGGCCGGTCAGCTTGGTCACCCCGTCGACCAGGCCAGCGACCTCCTCGCCGAACATGGCCGAGACCTCCTGCAGCGATGCGCTGGTGTCCTCGACGGTATCGTGCAGCAGCGCGGCGCACAGGGTCTCGGTGTCCAGCCGCAGTCCCGCGCAGACCTTGGCCACGCCCACGGGATGGGTGATGAACTCCTCACCGGACTTGCGCCGCTGGTCGGCGTGGTGCACGCACGCGTAGACGAACGCGTCCTCGACGCGGCCGCGGTCGATCGGCACCGCGGTCTGCTCGGCGTGCTCCTCGACGATCGCGAACAGGTCGGCGAGCATCTCGCGCTGGTCAGGGGTCAGCTCGGTGCGCTCGATCAGGGTGCGGACGCTGGCCTGGGTGACGCTGTCGACGGGCGTGTCATCCGCCTCGATCAGCGTCGCCCCCGGCGTCCGCGCCCCGGGCGTCCGCGGCCCGCCCGCGCCGTCACCGGCAGGCACAGCGACGGCCGGTTTGTTGCGGCTCAGGCGCTTGGCGGAAGTTTTGCGCTGCTCAGGTATTGCTGGCCGTCCTCGTATCGCGTGGCGTAGGCCCGGTACGATGGCGAGCGCTCGAGCGTGGTCGGCGCAGCGCCCGCGATCGCGAGGGCCGGCAGAGCCCGGTCGAGGCTGACGAGCTCCAGCTCCGTGAGCACCCTCACAAGCCGACCGGCCACTCGGGCCGGGAGATCGTGCGGTCCGTCGCCACGGAGCAGGCGCTCGAGCTCCTCACCGGTCGCCCGCCCCCGGGCCCGAAGGGCGCGGTAGAGGGTGACGAGCGACGTACGCAGGCGGTACTCAAGCTCGTGCATCTGCACCGTGAAGCGTAGCTCAGCCTCGCCCCAGGCCAGCGCCGTATAGCCGCTGCCCACGGTCAGAAGCTCGGCGCGGCCCGGGTTGGAGGGGGGATCCAGGGCGACGACGTGCGCCATTCCGGCCGCCAGCCCGGGGGCTGATTGCAGCGCGTCGTACCCGACCAGGGAGAAGCCGCCGGCCCGATCGCGCAGTCCTGGCAGGCGACGGGCGACATTCGCGGTGACCGCGAGCACCGGCCCTCCGGCGGCCACCGCGTCGCCCAGGACGGCGAGTGGACTGTGCCCGCGGCGGTCGAGCAGCACGCGGCGGCCGGGCGACGCGGGATTTCCCGGGTC
>JALYTU010000009.1 GCA_030854125.1 Actinomycetota bacterium
GGAGACGTCATCGACGGCATGCACATGGCCGATCTGGCGATCGATGATCACCCCGCTCTTGATCGGGAAGAGCATCCGCAGATGCTCGACCTCGAGCAGGGCATCCTCGCTCACGCTTTCACCACCGCAGGACTGGCCAGCCCGATCCGGTCGCCGACCACCCGCAGCCTGCGCTTGTCATCGACGGACAAAAAGCAGCGATCCAGACTGTCGGGCCGGTCGGGCCGGTGACTCTCGAGTGGCGGGATCTCGGTGCACTTGGCGAAGCGGTGCGGGCAGCGCGGACGGAAGTGGCAGCCCTCCGGCGCGTGCATCAGGGAGGGCGGCAGGCCGGGGATCGCGGGCAGGCGCAAGCTGCGGTCGGCATCAATCCGGGTGATCGAGCCCAGCAGGCCCCATGTGTAGGGATGCTGAGGGTCATAGAAGATGTCGTCCAGGCTCCCCTGCTCGACGACGCGCCCTGCGTACATGACGATCACGCGGTCGGCGATGTCGGCGACGACCCCGAGGTCGTGGGTGACGAGGATGATGCCGGCTCCGGTCTCGGTCCGCAGCTTGCGCAGCTCGTCGAGGATCTGGGCCTGGATGGTCACGTCCAGTGCGGTCGTCGGCTCATCGGCGATCAGCAGCTTGGGCGAGCAGGAGAGTGCCATCGCGATCATCACCCGCTGGCGCATGCCGCCCGAGAACTCGTGGGGAAAGGAGCGCAGCCGTTCGGCCGCCCGCGGGACCCCGACCCGCTCCATCAGCGTGACCGCACGGTCCATCGCCTGCGCCCTGGAGATCTGCTTGTCGTGCACGCGGATCTGCTCGACGATCTGGCTGCCGACCCGGTAGACGGGATCCAGCGAACTCATCGGATCCTGGAAGACCATCGCGATTCCGGCGCCGCGCACCCGGCGCAGCTGATCGTTGGTCGCCGTGATCAGCTCGGTGCCGTCAAACGTGGCGCTGCCCTCGAAGTGCGCGTTGGGTCCGCGGGTCAGGCCCATCAGGGTCATCGCGGTCACGGACTTGCCCGATCCCGACTCGCCGACGATGGCAACGATCTCCCCCGGCGCCACCGAGAAGGTGACGCCGTCCACGGCTTGAACGGTCCCCTCCTCGGTCGCGAACGATACGCGGAGATCATCAACGTTCAGCAGCGGCTCGGGCACGCTGCTCACAGCCGGATCCGGGGGTCGAGAACGGCGTAGAAGATGTCGATCACCGCGCCGAGGATGACGACCGCGAACGCGGTCAGCATCACGATCACCAGGATCGGAACGATGTCCAGGCGGCCGATCGAGTCGCGGGCCAGCTCGCCGATGCCGTGCAGGCCGAACACCGATTCGGTGAGGATCGCGCCGCCTCCGATCACCTGGGCCATGTCCAGGCCCCACAGCGAGATGATCGGAATCAGGCTGTTGCGCAGGATGTGGCGAACCAGCACTTGGCGCTCGGACATGCCCTTGGCCCGCGCGGTGCGGATGTAGTCCTCGTTGATCGTCTCCAGGATCGTCGAGCGCAGAACCCGCGAGTAGAAGCCGATGAACAGCACCGAGAGCGTGAACCAGGGCAGGATCAGGTGCACCAGCCACTGCACAGGGTCATCGGTCAGCTTCACGTAGCCGCTCAAGGGGAAGACGTTGGCCTTGTAGCCCAGGTAATAGAGCAGGACCGCGCCTAAGAAGAAGGGCGGGAACGAGACCCCCGTCATCGAGAGGACGGTGAGGATCCGGTCGGTGTTGCGGCCGGCTTTGATGGCCGCGAGGGTGCCGATGACGATCGAGCTCAGCAGCCAGATCAGGCCCGCCCCGATGGCCAGCGAGAGCGTCGCCGGCGCGCCCTGCTTGATCTCGTCGATCACGTTGAAGCCCTGCGTGTAGGAGTACGCATTGCCGGTGACGATGTCCTTCATCGTCCGCACGTACTGGATGTAGATTGGCTTGTCGAAGCCGTACTTGGTCCGGATCTGCTGAATCTCGACCGCGGTCGCCTGCCGGCCGGCCAGCCGCAGGGCCGGGTCGCCGTTGGGGATCGCCTCGAACAGCACGAAGGTCAGCACCGAGATCGCGAACAACACCGCGATCATGGCCAGGACGCGCCGGACGATGAATCGGGTCACGTGAGCTGGCGATCTCCGCGCCGCATCAGTGGCTGATCCGCACCTTGGCGCGCGGATCCAGCGCGTCGCGCAGCCCGTCCCCAAACACATTGATCGAGAGCACGGCGAGGACGAGCATGATGCCCGGGGCGAGCACGTTGTGGAAGGCCGCGGGAATCGTGGCGATCCCGTCGGAGATCATCGTTCCCCACGATGGGTTGGGAGGCTGGACCCCGGCGCCGAGATAGGACAGCCCAGCCTCGAGCAGGATCGCGTTGGCGAGGATCAGGGGGACGAACACGACGATCGTCGAGGACAGGTTGGGCAGGATCTCTGAAAACATGATCCGACGGTTCGAGAGACCCTGCTGACGGGCCGCATCGACGAACTCGCGCTCGCGCAGGACCAGCACCTGGCCGCGCACCGGTTTGGCGACGTAGGGGATGTAGACGATCCCGATGATGAAGGCGGGCACGAGCAGCGTGTTGCCCGAGACGGTGAACAGACCGAGGTTGATGCCGCCGACCGCCAGCGAAACCCCGATCGCGACGCCCAACAGGACGGCCGGATAGGCCCACAGCACGTCCATGATCCGGGAGATGATCCCGTCGGCGAGGCCCCGGTAGAAGCCCGAGACGATCCCGAGGATGATCGCGATGATCATCGTCAGCAGGGTCGCCACGAACCCGATCTCCAGCGAGTTGCGGCCGCCGTAGAGCAGGCGCACGGCGACGTCGCGGCCGTTGCCGTCGGCGCCGAGGAAGTATTGGCTGTGCCAGGTGGGACCGATCGGGATCCCGGTCAGGCTGAGGATGTACTCCTTCTTGCCGCCGACCGTGATCTGGCCGGTCGGGTTGCCGAATGACGGCGAGGTGTGCGCGACGTCGTTGGCGTACAGCGGCGCCAGCAGGCACATCAGCACGATGACGAGAAACAGGGCGCCGAAGACGAGCGCGACCTTGTTGCGGCGCAGCCGCTTGCCGGCCAGCGTCCAGGGCCCGATGCCGGGGGTCAGGTCCTGCGCGTCGGCAATGAAACCCTGAGACAGGTCGTCGGAGAACTCGGTGCCGGCGGCTGCTGTGCTGGGAGGGGTGATGGACATAACGCGACGGACCTCGGAGGGCCGGGACAGATTATCCCGCCCGGCCCTCCGTGTGGCCGCTACTTGGTCTGGAAGGAGCTCCAGTCCGGTCCGTACAGCGGATGGAACACGATCGCGCCGTAGTTGAGCTTCGTGGAGGTGAACTGGGGGAACGTCTCGTACCCGAACACCGCCACGTAGGCCTTCTTGGCGACGTACTCATCGAGCGCCTGCCACTGGCTGGCGATCGAGTGCAGCTTGCTCGACGGGACCTGCCCGAGCTTGGTGGACTGACTGTCGATCTGCGGGTCGGCGACCTGGCCGAAGTTCTGGTTGTTGGTCGGCAGGATCGCCGTCTTCTGCAACAGCAGATAGAAGTCGATCGGGTTGGGGAAGTCCTGATTCCAGTCCGCAAACCCGGTCTGCGGGTTGAGCTTCAGGTTGCCGATCGTCGTGAAGTACGTCGCGTCGGCGATCACCTTCTGGGTGGCCTTGAGTCCGATCTGGTTCAGGAACTGGGTGTAGTAGGTCATCCACTGCTGACGCGGGGTCCGCGTCTCAGACCAGACCGTCACCGGAGTGCCGGCCATCCCGGACTGCTTGATCAGGGCCTTGGCCTTGGCCAGGTCCCCGGCGCCGGGCGTGCCGTACGGGCAGCTGCTCGTCGGGTGACCGATGATGCCGGGCGGCAGGAAGAAGCAGCCCGGTGCCAACGTGCCCGAACCAAGACGATTCAGGGCGTCCTGGTTCAGACCGGTGACGACAGCTTCACGAACGAGCTGGTTGTTGAACGGCTTGCTCTTGGTGTTCATGAAGATGTAGTAGGTCGACCCACCGGGGTTGACCGCCTTGTACCGGTCCGCAGCCTGGGACTTGATCTGCGGCTGCAGGGCGCCGGGGATCGTGTCCGCCCAGTCGTACACGTCGGCGGTGTTGTTGAGCACCGCCAGCGCGTTCGCGCTGGTGTTGGAGTTGATCTTCACGTTGACGTCCACATGTCCGGCGGGGATGCCGGGCACGTTCATCGCCGCCCACTTCGGGTTCCGGTTGAGCTGGAAGCTCGCGTTGGGGACGATGTTCTGGATCATGTACGGACCGACACCCGGGGGCGGGCTGTTGGGCTCGTTCTTGAACGGCGAGCCCTTCGGAACGATGCCCAGCGCCGGAAAGGCGAGGACGTTGTCAAACGCGCCGTAGGCGGTGTTGAGGTGGATCACGATCTTGCCCGTGGCGTCATCGGCGGTGATGCCGGAGATCGTCTTGGCCTTGCCGGCGGCGTACGCCGTGGCGCCCTTGATCTGGGCGGTGATGAACTGGCCGGAACCGCCCCACGGGATCTTGATCGCCCGCTCGACGGTCCAGACGAAATCGGTGGCGTGGACCGGCTTGCCATCGGAGAACGTCAGGCCCTTGCGCAACGTTGCGGTGTAGGTCTTGCCGCCGTCCGAGACGACGGGCAGGGCCGTGGCCAGGCCCGGAATGACCACGCCGCCGGCCTGGCCGGCGCTGTGCGCGTAGGTGGTCAGACCGGTGTAGGCGATCCAGTCAGCCTCGGCGGCCTGTGTGGTGTAGCCGAACTGTGGGTCCAATGAGTCGGGCGCCGTGCCCTCGACGAGGGTGATCGCCCCGCCGGACGCACTGGCCGACGACGAACCGCTCGACGATGAGCTGCTTGAACTGCCCGGGGCCGCGGCCGAGGACGACGAGCTCGAGCTCGAGCTCGAGCCGCACGCCGCCAGCACGCACGCCAGAATGACCGTGAGCAGGGTTCCTGCCAACGGCCGGGTGTATCGCTTCACAGAGCCTCCTCCTAAAGAGGTCGAATTCCCAGGCGTCATAATCTATTCCCAACCGAGCCGCGATGCCAGTCCGAGCTGCCTCCTCGGCGACGGTGTAATCAAGCCGCAACACACGCGGTCCGCGGTCGACGGCACCGCCCGCGTCCGATTCGGGCAACATGTGAAGCCCGATGCGGCGCACGATCATCCTGTTGGCAGCAACCATCCTCGCCGGCCTGCTGGTTCTCGCGCCCGGCGCATCCGCGCTCAGCGTGCACTGGATGACCGGGGCACCGTCACCCGGGACCCCGGCGCGCTATGACCGGGTTGGCGTGCTCAAGATCGGCCCGTCGCGCGCCCGCAACGTGCTCGTCCTGGTCCCCGGCACCTCAGCCGGCTCGGCGTACTTCGCGCCCCTGGCCCGCTGGATCACCCGCCTGGCGCCCGGGTGGCAGGTGTGGTCGATCGAACGGCGCGAGAACCTGCTCGAGGACCAGTCGGTGCTGGAAAGGGCCAAGCGCCATCACGCCAGCGCCGCCGAGCTGTTCAACTACTACCTGGGCTCGCTCAGCAATCCGGCCGCCTTCCCGCATCATTTCACGGCGGTCGCGCCGGGTGATGTCGGCTTCGCCAAGCGCTGGGGGATGTCGGTAGCGGTCGGCGATGTCCGCCGGGTGGTCTCCGCCGCGAGCCGGCTCGGTGGGCAAGTGGTGCTCGGCGGCCATTCGCTCGGTGGCGGCGTGGTCACCGCGTACGCGAGCTGGAGCTTCGGGGGCCGGCCCGGTGCCGACGGATTGGCCGGGCTGGTCTACATCGACGGGGGGAGCTTCGGCCGCGAGTCAGCAGCGGCTGCGCAGGCGGCACTGACCGCGCTCAGCGCTCCGGGTACCTCACCCTGGGAACCGTTCGGTGGGATCCCCGCCCCGTTGGCCGGGATCTTCAGCGCGGCCGGTGCGACCGCCGCCCTGATCGCTCCCAACGCACCGTCTGATGCTCAACAATCGGGCCTGCTGGCCGCCGTCCACCTCGCCCCACCGGTGCCGGCGTCTAACCTCGCGCTCTACGGCTACGACCTCAACGTCGGCACCTCACCGCCCGCCCTGGCCGCCGCCCAGGCCCATCTCGGCGCCGGGCTCACGGCCGCCGGGAATCCGCGGGGATGGAATGGAGCCGGCGCGCTCACGCCGATCACGCGCTTCGCGCAGATGTTCTCGGGCACCGGCGTCAGCAACGCCGACGGCGCCGAATGGTACTTCCCGCAGCGGCTGAGCGATGACCTCGGCGCGATCGGCAACGGCACCGCGAGCGCGGCCCAGCAGGTCCTCGGGCTGCACGCCACCCTGGGCCGCCGACTACCGCACACGCTGCGGATCTACGCGTTCGGCGCCGCGCTCGGCGGCCGCACCATCCTGGGTGAGGCGCGCGCGCTCGCCGTGCAGTCCCGCATCCCATTGCGCCAGGTGACCCTGGTCGACCGCCACACCAGCTACGCGCACAACGACCCCAATGGCGCGTATCCGCATAACGCGTTCGTCGCCCACCTGATCCCGTTCCTGGACCGGATCGCCGTGCCGCGCCGCTGAGCGTCGGGGCGAGGACTGTCCACCCCCGATTGGCCGGCACAGGCTCCGACGCGCTGCGCCGGACACTGGGAGGACACGGCTCACGCTCGCCAGGCGCGCCGCCAACCAGGGCGCAATCGAGCGGCTGAGACTGCTCGGCGAAGCCCGGGCGCTCTAACCTCAGCTCGCGTGGGACAGACCTACCAGCGCATCGAACCGTTCCTCGCGAGCTGGATCGCAGCTCAGCCGATGTTCTTCGTCGGCACCGCGCCCAGCGCAGCGGAGGGCCACGTCAACGTGTCGCCCAAGGGGCCGATCGGCACGCTGCGGCTGCTCGACGATCACACCGTCGCGTATCTGGATCTGATCGGCTCGGGTGCCGAGACGATCGCGCACCTGCACGACAACGGGCGGATCGTGCTCATGTTCTGTGCCTTCTCGGGCTCGCCGCGCATCCTGCGCCTGTACGGTCGCGGCGCGGTGCTCGGACCGGGCGCGGTCGACTTCCCCGATGCCCCCGAGCTGCCGCTCGAGATGCGTCGGGCGGTGATCTCGGTCAGCGTCGAGCGGATCGCGGACTCCTGCGGTTACGGCGTGCCCCTGATGAGCTATGAGGGCGAGCGCAACAACACCCGCCGCTGGGCGGAGGGCAAACTGGCCAAGGGCGGCCCACAGGCGCTCGCTGCCTACACGGCCACCCACAACGCCCGGAGCATCGACGGGCTCCCGGCGCTTCCGCTCTAACGCTCAGGGCGTGTAGACCGAGCTGCGGCAGGGCCGCCCGCCGCACACGTCGATCACCGCTCCGCCCGGGGCAAGGAAGGCCGACTTCTGAACGCGCGCCAGCGGCGTGGACCGCACATCCTCATGCGGATCGATGTTGTTGACCGCCTTGACCGGCGGCAGGTTGGCGAACGGTGGCGGCTGGACCCGCCCCGCGCCGCTGTCCCAGATCTCGATCGCGGAGCCGTGGAACGGGAAGGCGCGGATCGCCGGCAGCCCGTAGAAGAGATTCCCGTTGGCCGCACGGTTGGTGGTGAGCTCAAGCGCGGGCCGGTAGACCGAGGCCCCGACCGTGCGCGCCTCGACGGCGGCGGAGTAGTCCGACACCTGGAAATCGCCATAGGCGATCTGCATCAGCACCTGGTGCGCCGGGGTGTCGGGCAGGGGATGGGCAGTCATCTGCTGGGCGTAGCCGTCGGGATCGCCGCGGTCCCACAGCTGCTGGATGAGATCTAGGAGCCACGGGTGCAGGGTCTCGTCGGGATAGGCGGGATAGAGCAGGCTCCCGAACGGCGCGAAGTCCACACTGCGTTGGACGAGCAGGTTGCCGTAGTCCTCGCCGGTCACCCCGAGCACCGCGTGGACGAAGTCCGGTGCCACCGCGGTGGTCATCCCGCCCTCGATCCCGCCCTGGCTGTTGCCGTCGTAGTAAAGGTGCGCGGTGTCGATCACCGGCCGCCCGCCCGACTGGAACGCCGGGTTGGCGGCAAACCCCTGCGCGTTGAGCATCAGACGACCGAGGAACAGGGTGTTCAGTACGCCCTGCTGCAGGCGATCGATGACCGGTGCGAAGAGGTTCAGGTTGGCCAGCGCCCTGGCGTCGTTGAGGGTGTCGCCACTAGCCAGGCCCCACCAGTCCGTCGCACAGAAGACCATGTTGTGCTCGGTCGCCATCGCTTGCACGTTGGCGGCCTCGACCTCGCTGTGCGAGCCGAGCAGACCATGGCCGTAGAGGGCGATCCGGGCCGGGGCGCCCGCCGTCGCCTGGGCGGGCACGATGCACTCGAAGGGGGCGGTGGCGACGTTGCCCGGGATCTGGGTGGGCAGTGCGTCGGCGGCCGATGAGCTGTAGTGAAAGCCCGGCGTCGCGGCGGGGCCGCAGACAACCAGGAAGCACGGGACGCTCACGGTTCCCGTCACCGCGGTGACCGGGCCGGTAACCCCGGCCTTCGGCGCCAGCGTCGCCACCGAGGTCACCTGATAAGCCGGCGCCCGTCCCTGGACCTTGAGATCGGCCAGGTTGCGATCCCCGAGCCCGGCAAAGGCCCGGTTGCGGATCGCCAACATGCGGCCGGTCAGATCCGGCGTCGAGGCGACCGTGAAGTCCCAGGCCTCGTATAGGCCGGATAGGCCCACGCGCGCCCGGCGGAGAGCCGAGAAGATGCGGGCGTAACGGCGTCGCTGACCGCGCTCGGCGAGCGGGAGTCGGCCGCCCGCGCGCAACCGGCGAAACCACCCCGGCGCACCGATTCTCGCGCCGGACGCAGTCTTGAGGTTGCGCAGCGCGACGATGTAGCTGTGGCCCTCGAGCAGGTTGCTCGCCGGGTGGATCAGCAGGTCACGCGTCGCGGGTCCCGACGCGTTGGCGTCGAGCTCTGACCAGATGAGCTGACGCCGGCCGGTCGCCTCGTCGATGACGACGATCGGCTGACCCGGCCGAAGCGCCCGAGATATGTCAGACAATGGAACGGCACCAGTCCGGCTCATCGCCGCATTCGTGTCCAGCCCGGGAACGTGCAGGATGACCGCGCTCCCGGGGCTGAAGCCGTCGGCGCGGTCATAGGGACCGACCGCGATCCGCGCACCGTGGACGTCGACCGGCATCGCCGCCGTCGGAAGCTGCACGCGGAGACCGGTGCGACTGCGCAGATCGCTGCGCGTGAAGCGGTTGTCCGGGAAGGGGAACAGGCACGCGGCGCTCGAGAACGGCTGACAGCTCGCAGCCGGACGCGCCGCCTGAGCCTGGTTTGCCAGGGCGGCGGTTCCAACGACGGCCGCAATCGCAACCCGCGGCCCGATCCGGGTCAGAAGGTGCATCAAATCTCCTCTCTCAGACAACGACCGGCCGGCGCTGACACCGGCAGCCGCAGCAGCCTATACGGACTCGGCGCCGACCCGAGCGCGCAGCACCTCGCGGAGCTGGCTCACAGCCCTGATTTCGACGCACGGCTCATTCACGCCGGCGAGACCGGCTATCGACTGAAAGTCGCTGCTGACCATGACTATCGTGGCGACGATGGAGCACCCGCCCCGCGGCGATCGGGCGCTGGGCGGCCGGGCTGGCCGTCGCCGCGGTCGCCCCCGGCCTGGTGGTGTTCGCGGTGGCGATCGCGGTCGTCGGGGTCACATCCGGGGTCGCCCAGATCATCGTGCCGATGAGCTCGCTGCTGTCGGCCGAACACGAGCGTGCTGGCCTCGACCCTGTACGCGGTGACGGGTGGGCAGGGGTGTGCACGCTCGGCGGAGTTACCGCCGCCCTGGGGCTGGCGATCTGGGTGGACGTGCCGGGCCACCGTATGATCGAGACGGTGAGCCCGGAGGCCGTCAGCACGACGCGCAGCAGACGGTGAGTGCGACCGCGATGAGTAGTGCTCCGGCGCAGCGACGCGAGGGGGTCCGCGTCGTCTTCACCGGGTTGATGCTGGTGCTGCTGATGGCGTCGCTGGACCAGACGATCGTGTCGACAGCACTGCCGACGATCGTCGGTGACCTCGGCGGCCTGAGCCACATCTCGTGGGTGGTGACCGCCTACCTGCTGGCCCAGACCGCGGTCACACCGGTGTACGGCAAGCTCGGCGACCTCTACGGGCGCAAGGTCGTCCTCCAGATCGCGCTGGTCATCTTCCTCGCCGGCTCGGCCCTGTGCGGACTCTCGCAGAGCCTGACCGAGCTGATCATCTTCCGCGCGCTCCAGGGACTGGGCGGCGGCGGACTGATGGTGGGCACGATGGCCGCGATCGGCGACGTCGTCTCCCCGCGCGAGCGCGGGCGCTACCAGGGCGTGTTCGGGGCGGTGTTCGGGCTCTCCAGCGTGATCGGACCGCTGCTCGGCGGCCTGTTCACCTCCAGCCTCTCGTGGCGATGGATCTTCTACGTCAACCTGCCGATCGGCGTGCTCGCCTTCGGCGTGCTTGCCGCGACCCTGCCCTCGCGGCGCGACGAGACCCATCACCGGATCGACTATCTCGGCGCGATTCTGCTTGCCGCCGGACTGAGCGCGATCGTGCTGGCATCGACGCTCGGCGGGACGTCATTCGGGTGGGGCTCACCGCAGATCATCGGGCTCGGCGTCCTAGCGGTCGCCCTGCTCGGCGCATTCGTGGCCGTCGAGCGCCGCGCCGCCGAGCCGGTGCTGCCGCCTCATCTCTTCACCAACCGGATCTTCTCGGTGACCAGTGCGATCGGGCTGGTCGTCGGCTTTGCCCTGTTCGGCTCGGTCACCTACCTGCCCCTCTTCCTGCAGGTCGTCAACGGCGCCAGCCCGACCAGCTCGGGCCTGCAGATCCTGCCGCTGATGGGCGGCCTGCTGATCACCTCGATCGGCTCCGGCCAGCTCATCAGCCGGACGGGCCGCTACCGGCCCTATCCGATCGCCGGCACAGCGATCATGGTGATCGGTCTGGGCCTGCTCTCCACGATGAACGCCCAGACCAGCCGTCTGGCGGCGAGCGCGTTCATGTTCGTGTTCGGACTCGGGCTCGGGCTGGTCATGCAGGTGCTCGTGCTTGCGGTTCAGAACGCGGTGGACTACCGGGACCTGGGGGTCGCCACCTCGGGCGCAACCCTCTTTCGCTCGATTGGCGGCGCGGTCGGGACCGCGGTGCTCGGCGCGATCTTCTCCAACCGGCTGAGCTCCGAGCTGGCCGCATCGCTGCCTGCGGGTGCCCACGGTGCCCTGGGCCGTGGCGGCAGCGTGACGCTGGACACCGCGAAGCTGGCCCGGCTCCCGGCCCCGGTCCACACCCTGTACGTGTCCGCGTTCACCAACGCCCTGAGCACGGTGTTCCTCGTCGCTGCGGCGATCGCAACGGTGGCGTTCGCGCTCAGCTGGCTGATCGAGCAGCGCCCGCTGCGCGAGAGTGTCGCCGCCGGAAACGGAGTCGGCGAGAGCTTCGCGATGCCCAGACACACCGATTCACTCGCCGAGGCTTCCCGTGCCCTCACCACCCTGGTTGGTGCCGACGGACGGCGCCAGCTCGTCGAACGGCTCGCTGAGCGGGCCGGCGTCACCCTGTCGGCCGCAGCCAGCTGGCTGATCGTCCGCCTGCACGAGGACCCGCAGGCCGACATCGGCATCCTGTGTCGCGATTTCGAGCTGCCCGCGCAGGCCGGCGAGCGCGCTCTGACCGAGCTCACGGCCGCCGGACTGGTCTCGATCGACCCGGTCGCAAGCCCGGTCCAGGCCCGTGGGCTGACGGTCACCGCGGCCGGCGAGGCCGCCGCTCAGCGGTTGATCGAGGCACGCCGGGCGAGCCTCTCTCGCCTGTGCGCTGGATGGGTGCCCGAGGAGAATCCCGAGCTGGCCGGACTGCTGACCAAGCTCGCGCGCGATCTCGCCCGTGAGCCCCGGGCCCACGATACGCCCGCGGCGGTGACCGTCGGCGCCTAGGTCGCCTCGTCGCGACCGGCGGCGGGATCGGAGATGATCCGCGAGCCCTGGTTGCGGCCGTGGCTGAGGAAGCTGACTGACCAGCGCAGCATCACCACGAGCCGGTTCTGGTAGCCGATCAGGTACCAGATGTGCACGCCGAGCCAGATGAACCACGCAGGTAGCCCGCTGAGCCGGATCAACCCGAGGTCCGCCACCGCACGACCCCGTCCGATGGTGGCCAGATTGCCCTTGCTGAAATAACGGAAGGGCGTGGCCGGCTGACCGTGCAGGCGCCGCTTGATCGCCTTGGCGGCATACGCGCCCTGCTGGATCGCCACCGGGGCCACGCCAGGGAGATCACGGACGACACCGTGGCCGTCACGCACACGGACCATGTCACCGAGCGCCAACACCTCGGGGTGACCCGGGAGGCTGAGATCGGGTCCGACGGTGACCCGTCCCGCATGATCGACCTCGGCGCCGCTGACCTGACCCAGCTGCCCGGCCAGCGCTGAAGCGCGGACTCCGGCCGCCCAGATCACCGTCCGTGCGTTGATCCGCTCCTGGCTGTGATCAGGTGCCTGGAGAGTCGCCCCGCCGGCGTCGATCGCCACCACCTGGCGCTGGACGGTCGGCGTGACCCCGAGCACGCGCAGGGACCGCGCCGCCTTGACCGACAGCGAGGACGGGAACCCCGACAGGATTCGGTCGGCCATCTCGACGAGCAGGATCCGCGTGTCACCGGATTGGATGCGCGAGAAGTCACGCCGGAGCGTGTCGCGGGCCAGCTCCCCGATCTGCCCAGCGATCTCGACTCCGGTGGGTCCGCCCCCGACAACCACGAACGTGAGCTCGGCGTCACGCTCGTCGGAGTCATCGGTGGCCTCGGCGCGCTCGAAGGCGTCGAGCACACGAGACCGGACGGCGATCGCGCTCTCCAGGGACTTCACCTCGCCGGCGACCTCGCGCCACTCCTCATGTCCGAAGTAGGAGTAGCTCGATCCGGTGGCGACGACGAGCGTGTCGTACGGGAGCTCGGCCGGGCTGCCCGGGGCACCGTCGCTGGCGAGGATCACCCTTCGGCGCGCGAGATCGAAGTCGCTCACGGTGGCCAGCAGGACGGTGACGTTCGGAGCCGATCCGAACAGCGAGCGCAGCGGGTAGGTCACGTCACTGGGCGACAGAGAGCCGGTGGCGACCTGGTAGGTGAGGGGCTGGAAGAGGTGGAAGTTGCGACGATCCACCAGCGTTACCTCCACCTCTGAGCCGCGCAGCGCCTTGACGACCCGCAGGCCGCCGAAGCCGCCGCCGATCACGACCACGCGATGTCGGTGTCCTGATTCCATCTCGTCTGACGGTAGCTGCCCGCAGGCACCGTCTCGCTCGTGACGAGGCCGGTTTCCCGGGTCAGGTCATCGGCGATCGCGAACCATCGGCGGATGCGCGCCGGGGTGTCGACGATCACGGTGACGATGGGAACGCGGCGCCGCAGCTGCCAGAACGAGTCCCCGTGGGGCTGGTGGTTGCCGTGGTAGCCCCAGATGCCGCGCAGGCTGGTCGCCCCGGCGGCCCCGGCGCGGCGCAGTTCGCGGATGAGCGCGTCGTGGAGCGGCTGGCCATTGGCACGGGCCTGCTCGCCGCTGTAGACGATGAGCTTCTGCCAGACACCTCGGCCGGCCGAGTCGCTTTCGGGCAAGTGGAGCGGCTCGGCGAGCTTGACGGCGTCGAGCTTGCAGACTTGAACCCGTTCCAGAGTGATCAGCGGGCGCGACAGCATGCCGCAGAGTTCGGGAACCAGCGCGGCGACGCGCGACGTGGCGCCGACCGCAATCACCATCAGGGGCACAGACGCGTTGCGTGCGAAGAACTTCGCGCGCTCGCGGACTCCGTGAGCGGTCCCGTCGACGCCAAGAAGCACGGTCGCACCGGCGATGCCACGCTCGCGGAGAAAGGCGACGACCGCCTCGTAGGCGGGCTTCCCGCGGACGCGTTCCTGCCGTCCGACATAGATGGTCAGCTTTGTCTCGGCCTGCTGGAGCCAGGGCAGGTTGGGCCGCGTACTGATCCGGTCGGTCAGCATCTGAGCCCGCTCTAACGTGACGAGTCCATTGAACTCGAGCGCGTTGACCTCGCCGAGGGCTGCCTCGATGCGCTCGCGGGTGTCGACGGCCACGGAGACAAGCGGGAGATCTTCGGAGACGGTGAGCAAGCGGTCGGTACGGATGTGCTGGTTCGGTCCAAAGCCAAGCGCGCCCCGCAGCAGGAGGCTGGTCGCCAGCTCGTGGCGGCCGTAGATGTCGGTGAACGCATCCGCGAGAAAGCCGCCGGTGGCGCGGTCGCGCTCGCCGAAGTAGGCCGTGAGCTTCAGGCAGTTGTCGTTCACAGTGCAGCTCCCAGATGCCGACCCGCCAGAGCAGCCAACACCCCAAGGATCAGGCTCAGTGCGACGTTGAGCAAGCCGACTCGCCATCGGCCATCCTCGCCCAGCCGGTGGCTCTCAAACGTCCATGTGCTGAAGGTGGTGAACCCTCCGATCAGGCCGGTCCCGGTGAGCCGGTAGGCGGCACCCCCAAGCGATGCACCGACGAGCAGACCGAGCACGAAGGCGCCGAGGATGTTGACGGCAAGAGTGCCGTACGGAAACTCGCTTGCTGCCCAATCTGAGACTTGTCGGTCGAGCCGAAAGCGCGCCATGGCGCCGACGCCGCCGAGCACTCCGAGGCCCAGGATCACGGGAAGGCTCATCCGGTCAGGCGGGCTCGCCGAACAAGGTTGGTCGCGACCGCGACGACGGCGAGTCCGACCACGACGCTGGCTGCCGCGTAGGCGAGGGCAAGCGCGATGTCACCGGCGTCGAGCATCTTCAGCAGCTCCACCTGCATCGTCGAGAATGTGGTGAGCCCGCCGCAGAACCCGGTGCCGAGCAGCGGACGACGGTAGGCCGACAGCGGCAAGCGCTCCTGTAGTCGCGTGGTGAAATACCCGAGCAGGAATGCCCCGAGGATGTTGACAGCGAACGTTGCCCAGGGCCACTGTCCAGAGCCGGCCGGTAGGACCTGGGCAAGCTCGGCGCGGCCCACCGCGCCCACGAAGCCGCCCGCGAATATCGCCGCGAACTCGCGGCGGTCAAACCCCATGAGAGCGAGCGAGCCTCATCGCTCGCGTTCAGGCTACCCCAACCCGTGCTCGGCGGCATAGGCCTCGGCGACACGTCGCGGCGCGCGCGTCAACCACGCCTCCACGATCACCTCTCGCAGCTCCGCGCGATTGATCTGATCCAGCCGCACCAGCACCGCGCTGTAGCCGTCGAAGTGCGGGATCGTGAAGAACACGCCGGGGTCAGCTGAGATGAGCGCCCCCTTGACTCCGAGGTTCTCGACCCGCACCCCCAGAATCGGGCCATCCGGTGCGCTCCCCCCCAGCGCTCGCAGATCGGTCTGACCGAGTGGCCGCTCCCACACGAACCCCTTGTCGCGCACCCGCCAGAAGGCATGGCCGCGTGACGGCCGCTCGTTGGTCTGCGGCAGCCCGAGGGCGATCTCGCGGACGTCATCCCAGGTGGCCACGCCCGTTGTCCTCCACGAAGACCTCGACCCCGCGGCCCGCGAGCGGTGCGGCCGAGCCGGTTGCATATTCGAGGCGGTACTTGATCGCCGTCGTTTTTCCGCTCACCGGCACACAGGTCACGGTAACCCACGTGCGTCGCCGCGCCCGGAGTCCAGCATCCAGAGGCTTCCGAGGGCGGTGCCGGCGTTTCAGCCTTTGTCGGAGCCGGCGAGCCGGCCAGCTGCCGTCCGGAGCCCCCGCCGCCTCCTGGTTCGTCGCTGCTCTACCGCGCTGCGGAGGCCAGCTCGGCGTCGACGCCGGCGGCGACGAGCGCCGGTTCGGCGCCGCGCACCGCCTTGTCAAGCAGGCGGTACAGGGTCGCCCGCTCCTCTTCGTCAAGGACGGCGAGCACCTGATCCTCGATCGACTTCTGGGCGATGGCCGCTTTTCGAAGAACCTCTTGGCCGGAGGCCGTAATGAGGACGCGGTGGCGTCGGCGATCCTCGGAATCCCGACGGCGAACAAGGTGGCCGCGGTCCTCGAGATCGTTGAGGAGCAGGACGACGTTCTTGGCGTCCATACACAGCGCATCGACGAGCTCCTGCTGGGGGGCGCCGTCGTGATCGTTGAGATAACTGAGCGCCATCAGCAATCGCAGGTCGATCCCGAGCAACTCCGGATTGCTCCGTCGAAACACCTGCTTGGAGAGACGGGCAAGAAGCATCACGGGACTCGTCTCAGACCTGCGCTCGTCGTGGCTCATGGTCGCTTGACTATACCGCATTCCGGATACCGTTCACATTATAGATATGATCCCGCTTGGGTAAGTCGTTCATGCAACAGGAATGATC
>JALYTU010000311.1 GCA_030854125.1 Actinomycetota bacterium
CCACTGTAAGCACTAGACAGGAGCTGAACAGTTGCGTCCTTTCACCGTAGCGCCCGATATGCCCCGGGGGACAAGGGTTGGTGCGGCTCTGGCGGGCGCCGAGGCCCGGCGCGCCGCAAGCAGTTGCGGTGTGATCAGCGGACCGAAGAGCGCGCACCACGCCTGCGCATCTGAGCCCTTGCGTGAGCCGCACGGTTGGTCGGCGCTATGAGCACGTCTGCGCGAGTAGCGGCCGGTAGCGACCGCGGTCGGCACTTGGCTGCGGTGGCAAGGAGCCTCGGATGGGCGCAGGAATCCGCGGCGCGTGGCGACTATGCCGATGCGCTCAGCTGGGTTGGTGCAGTCGAGGCGATCGGCGAGGTGCTCCCGGAAGGATTCGAGATCAAGCGCCAGGCGTGGCTCAGCGCCCTCGCTGAGCGCCGGGCGGGGTAAAGGACTGGTGCCGACCAACTGGACATCCGGCGCGACGCCGGCGACGCCGTTTCTCAGCTCCCGGCTGCCTACCGATGCGCTGTACGACAACAACACGCGACCACGAGCCGACTCCGGCCGCGAGCCACCGCCGGGACCGCGATGAGCGCGCCACGCGGCGAGATCCGAAGTCTCGCGCTCGTTCTAAAGCGTCGGGTCAGCGTCTCCCCTGACCGTCGACGAGCGAGCGGCTTCTCTCCGACTCGCGGCCTCACCCGGCGCGGGATGGTTTAGTGATGGCTTCCCCAGCCCGTCACGGCGTTGGCCAGAGAGAGTGGGTGGACGACGCCCCGAGCATGCGTCTGTGGATGGACCGCGTCGGGACCACGACGGCTGTTGCCTTGCCTGGCGGGCGGCGTCTGAGCCTGGAGTGCTGGCCCGGCCAGGGAGCGCCGCTGGTGCTGCTGCACGGCCTGCTGGACTGCGGCGTGGGCTGGAAGGAGCTGGCTCTGGTGATGGACCGTCCGTGCTATGCGCTTGACCTGCCTGGCTTCGGTGACTCTGACCGCCCAACGCGCAACCGCATCTCGGCATACACCGAGGACGTGCGGACGGCCTTGGCGGCGCTGGACGTTCACGACTTCACGCTGGTTGGACATTCGCTGGGTGGCGCTGTCGCCGCGGGGCTGGCAGAACAGCTTGGCGATGATGTGGCCGCGCTGGTTTTGATGGCGCCTGTCGGCTTCGGGCGCATTCATGTCGCCGAGGCGATCCAATTGCCGCTGGTGCGCAGCTTGGTCCGTCACGGACTGCCGCTGGCGCTGCAGAACCCCGTCACCGCGTTGGCCGTGTACATGGCTGTTATTGGCAACGGGCATCTGCCGGACCCCGAGCTGGTCGCACGGCTGCGTAAGAACGCTCACCGGTGGGCGGCGGGGGCCGAGTGCGCGAACCAGGCCATCACGGCGTCGGGGCTCTCACCCCGCGCGTTTTATCGCCGACAGCTTGACTTCCACGGGCCGGTGATTGCGCTGTGGGGCGACCGCGACCGGCTCGTCCCGCTCGCTCACCGCAACGGTGTCATGACCGCATTCCCGCAGGCGCAGGTCAGTGTCTGGAAGAAGATGGGCCACCATCCTCAACGCGAGCGCCCGCGCGAGCTCGCACAGTTCATCCAAGCCGCCTGCGGCCGCCCCCGTGCGACGGCACGCGACGCCGCATCGGGCTCTAAGCGCCTGCGTAAGCTCGTCCCGTCATCCGCACTCACTCCGCCGCTGAGGACCGGTGACGCGGGCGATTTGCCGGCCGTCGCCTGACCACACATGGCCCGAACGGCGGAGGCACTTCCCGCGATTGCGCTTGAGGCTCGGGAGTTTGAGGATCTCGCAGCTCTTTCCGCGATGCCGCTTGAGACTCGGCATTTCGAGGATCTCGGCGGCTACCTGTTCGAGCCGATGATCGAGCGCGTGCGCGTGGCCCAGCAGCACGCCGGCGAGCTGCTGGGTGGACGGACGGTGTGGATGGTGAACTCGACCGCGTTCGGCGGTGGGGTTGCGCAGCTGCTACGTACGCTGCTGCCTTATTGGAGGGGCGCGGGGATCGACGTGCGGTGGATTGTGCTGCGTGGTCCTGGCGAGTTCTTCCGGGTGACCAAGCGCTTTCATAACCACCTGCAGGGTCAGCCAGGTGACGGAGACGTCCTCGGGATCGACGAGTTGACGACCCTTGACCGAGCCGCCCAGTACCACGCCCAGGCGCTAGGGTCCCGGATCACTCCCGGAGACGTGGTCGTGCTAAACGACCCGCAGACGGCGGCGATGTCGGTGCCGCTCGAGCGAGCTGGCGCGACTGTCATTTGGTGCTGTCACGTGGGCATCGATAACGACAACGCGTTCTCTGTGAACGCGTGGAAGTGTCTGAGGCCGCGCCTTGCCGGCGTCCACCGCTTCGTCTTTAGCCGCTACACCTCCCTTCCGGAGTGGTTGGGCGGCGCGGAGACTTCAATCTTGACGCCCGGCATCGACCCCGCGTCGACCAAAAATCTGCCGATGCCAGATCGCGCCGCGCGCGCGATCCTGCAGCACCTCGGTCTCGCCGCCGGAGTGCCGACAGCCAGCCCGAGCTACGCGCGCACGGATGGGTCGACGGCGACGCTCGCCGCTGGTCCCACGGTCCTGGACTCGGACGGAGCACCGGACTGGAGCCGGGAGCCAGTCGTCGTCTCACTGGCTCGGTGGGACCGCATCAAGGACCCGCTCGGGATCCTGGACGGCTTCCTCGAGCGCGTGCTACCGGCGAGTGACGCGCACCTGCTGCTCGGGGGCCCCGACGCGAACCAGGTCGCCGATGACCCCGACGCGACAGCCGTGCTTGCCGACGTCCGCGAACGCTGGCGGCGACTGCCGCCCATGACCCGCGCGCGGGTTCATCTGGCCTGCCTACCGCTGACCTCGCCCGACGAGAACGCCGCGATGGTGAACGCGATGCAGCGCCAGGCTACGGTGGTGGTCAAGAAGAGCCTGCAGGAAGGGTTCGGCCTCGGAGTGACAGAGGCGATGTGGAAGGCCCGTCCCGTCGTCGCGAGCGCAGTCGGAGGTCATCTCGACCAGGTCCAACATCTGCACAGCGGACTGCTGGTCGAGGACCCTGCTGACGTTGGAGCATTCGGCGATGCGATCGTCGAACTCCTGCGAGATCCACCACTGGCCGCCCGGCTCGGCCAGACCGCACGCGAACGCACTCGCGCCCTGTTTCTCAACGACCGGCACTTCATACGCTGGGTCGAGGTCTTGGGCTCGGCGCTCGAGCGGCGTGCCGGTGCCACCACGTCACACGCCCCCACGGCAGGCGCCCCGAAGCATGCCTCGCACGGTGCGGGCACGCTCGATCTTGCCGACCGCGACCATCTCACCGGCCTCTGGAACCGCCGGCGCTTCGAGGAGGAACTCGACCGCTCCCGGCAGAACAGGGAGCGCCTGGCGCTCCTCTCGATCGACGTGGACGCATACAACGAAGTAATCGACCGGCACGGCGCGGGCGCCGCGGAAGGACTGATCCAGACCATCTCGCAGGTACTCGCGAAGCGGCTTCGACCGAATGAGACACTGGCTCGCATGGGAGGCGACGAGTTCGCCGCGGTACTCCGCGGCGCGACTCCTCAGCTCGTCCAGAGCCTGGCCGACGCGCTCTGCACCGCCGTGCGCGAGCAGTCATACGACGTCGGTTCCAGCCGGATTCACGCCACCATCAGCATCGGTGTAGCGCTCCTCGACACGGGCACACAGACCCACCACGAAGCCTTATTCGCCGCCGACACAGCCCTCCGCGAAGCCAAGGTCGCCGGCCGCGACCGCGCCATCCTGCGCGACTCCTCGCCAGACGCCTAGTAGGCTAGGCAACGACCGAGGATCTGCTCCATATTGCGCGATTTTGGCGAAGGGGTAGAGGGAGCTCGCGGAGGCCCGCTGCGGCGCGTGGCGCGCGAGCTCGTCGGTGGCCAGCCTCGCCCTGAGGATTTGAGCAGACGGGCCGGCGCTAGCGTGATAATGGCCGGAGCGTCATCGGGATCCTGCACCGAATGTCCGTGCGCTCCGTGGAGCTGTGGACTGCGCGAGGCGAGGCCTTGCCGGGTGTTCCTGACCTGCTCGAGCTCACCGACATCGACACACGCCGGCGCGTGGCTTCGATTTCCGTGCCGCGCTGGCGTCTACTGGTCCGATTCTGGCTGCGGCAGCGCGACGTTGAGTGCTTCGGCGACCTCCAGCACTTTCACCGCCGCGCCTGCGTGCGGATGTCGCTCGTAGAGCTCGATGGCCTGGGTGAGGCTGCGCGTGCCGAGGAACCCGTGGCGCACACTCTCCTTCGCCTCACGCCCGATCGTCTCGGCCCGCGCCGGGTCCTCAAGCAGTGAGCGGACGGCGGCGCCGTAGGCGGCGAGGTCGAGTGGATCGTCGAGCAGGATCCCGGTCTTGCCGTGGACGATCTGGTCCTGGATGCCGCCGATCCGACTGGCCACGACCGGGCGCGCCTTCCACATCGCCTCCGCCACGGTGAGTCCGAAGCCCTCGGCCAGGCTCTTCTGCACGACCACGTCCGCTCGG
>JALYTU010000312.1 GCA_030854125.1 Actinomycetota bacterium
CAGTGGTCAAGGCCAATGCCTCAGGGCACGGTGCCGTGCCCGTCGCGGGGGCGGCTCTGGCCGGTGGCGCCACCCGTCTGGCGGTGGCGACAGCGCTCGAGGCCGCCGAGCTGCGAGCGGCCGGGGTGCGTGCCCCTGTGCTGGTGATGGGTGCGCTGAGCGCGCAGGAGCTCGAAATCGCTCTCGCGGCCCGCGCCGACGTCGTCGCCTGGACCCCGGAGTTCGTGAACGATCTGCGGCACGCCACATCGGCGCCGGTTGGGGTGCACGTCAAGTACGACACCGGGATGGGACGCCTGGGCACGCGTGAGCTGGATGTGGCGCTGGACGTCGCCGACCGGGTGCTGGCGGCCGGGGAATCGCTGGTCCTGGCCGGCGCGATGACCCATTTCGCGACCGCCGACGGCGAGCGTGCGTTCATGGATGAGCAGCTGGAGGCCTTTGCCCCGTTTGCGGCCGCCATGCGCCGGCGCGCCCCGGGGGTCGCGGTGCACGCCGCCAACAGCGCCGGGACCCTGCGGGACTCCGCCACCCACTTTGACATGGTGCGATGCGGGATCGCGCTCTACGGTTGTGATCCGATGAACGAGGACGCCGATCGTCACGGGCTGGAGCCGGCGCTCGAGCTCACCAGCTACGTGGCCGCGGTCAAGCTGGCGCGTCCGGGGGACAGCGCCGGCTACGGACGGCGCTTCGTGGCCGGGCACGACACGTGGATCGCGACCGTTCCGATCGGCTACGCGGACGGCGTCCGGCGGGCGCTGACCGGTCGCCTGGACGTCCTCATCTGCGGGCGCCGCGTGCCCGCCGTGGGCACGATCAGCATGGACAATCTCACCGTCGCGCTGGGCCCCGAGCGCCCGTCGGAAATCGGCCCGGAGACGACCGTCACGCTGGTGGGCCGCGACGGGTCACAGCGCCAGACGATCGAGGATCTCGCCCGCGGCATGGACTCGATCCCCCACGAGGTCCTCTGCGGCCTCTCGCCCCGGGTCACCCGCGAGTACCACCGCGACGGCGAGCCCGTGGGGTGAGCGGCCCCCTCGCCAGCCTCGCCGCGATCGCACCCGACGTGTGGTTGGTCGGGGGTGCGCTGCGCGATGAGCTGCTCGGGCGCGAGACCGAGGACTACGACGTCGTTCTGAGCGCCGAGGACGAGGGGACGATCGCCGAGGTGGCGCGTGCCCTGGCCCGGGCCGAGAACGGCTTCGCCTTCGCGCTGTCAGACACCTTCGGCGCCTGGCGCGTGGTCGAGAATCTCCATCGCTGGCAGGTCGACCTGACCCCGCTGGGCGGTGACACGATCGACGCCGATCTGGCGCGGCGGGACCTGACCGTCAATGCGATCGCACGCTCGTTGGGCACCGGAGCGCTCGCCGATCCGACCGGCGGCCGTGAGGATCTCGCCGCCGGGCGGCTGCGGGCCGTCTCGGACCGATCCTTCCGCGACGACCCGCTGCGGACCGTGCGGATCGCGCGGTTCGTCGCCGAGCTGGGGTTCGCGGTGACCCCCGAGACCCTGCGATTGGCTCGCGCGAGCGCCCCCGGCTTGGTCGGGGTGGCCCCTGAGCGGGTGCTTGCCGAGCTCAAGCGGCTGCTCAGCGCCGACGGGGCGATCGCCGGGCTGGACCTGCTCGACGCCGCCGGGGTGACCGAGATCATCCTGCCCGAGCTCGCGGCCCTGCGGGGAGTGGAGCAGAGCCGCTTTCACCATCTCGACGTGCTCGGCCACACGCGGGCGGTGCTCGCCGAGTTGATCGCGCTGCAGCGCGATCCCGAGATGATCTTCGGGTCCGACGCACCGGCCGTCGCGGCCGTGTTCGACGAGCCGCTGGCCAACGAGCTGACCCGCGGACAGGCATTGCGCTTCGGCGCCCTGCTGCACGACATCGCCAAGCCTCAGACGCGGGACGTCAGCGCCGAGGGCCGAATCACCTTCATCGGGCATGACACCGCCGGAGCGCAGTTGGGACGTGTGATGCTCGGCCGCCTGCGGGCGTCCGAGCGGCTCGCCGAATTTGTCGCCGCGGTCACGCGCGAGCATCTGCGGCTGGGCTTTCTCGTCCATCAGGTGCCCCTCGAGCGCCGCGCGGTCTACCGGTACCTGCACGCCTGTGCACCGGTCTCGGTCGAGGTGACCGCGCTCAGCGTGGCCGATCGGCTGGCCACACGCGGAGATAACGCCGAGAGGGCGATTGCCCGCCACCTGGACCTCGCCCGGCAGATGGTTCGGGCAGGATTGGCGTGGCGTGCGGATCCACCCCGCCCGCCGGTCCGCGGCGACACCTTGGCCCGCGCGCTCGGTCTCGCGCCGGGCCCGCGGATCGGTCAGCTCCTGCAGCTGCTCGAGGAGGCCGGCTACGCGGGTGAGATCGGGTCCGAAGCCGAGGCGATCGCCTACGCCAGGGAGCGGTCTGAGTCCGACGGGTAAGCTGCCCGGCATGACCGATCGCGACCCCGACTGCCTGTTCTGCAGGATCATCGCCGGCGAGCTGCCCGGCCAGATCGTGGCGCAGGACGAGCGCACCGTCACGTTCATGGACATCAACCCCGCCACCCGCGGCCACGCGCTCGTCGTGCCGCGCCGCCATGCGCGCAACCTGCTCGAGATCGACCCCGATGACCTTTCAGCGACCGTCCTGGCCGCCCAGCGGTTGGCTCAGCGGGCCAACCAGCGGCTGGGCTGTGACGGGGTGAACCTGATCAACTCGTGTGGTGCCGCCGCGTGGCAGACGGTGTTTCATCTGCATGTTCACGTGATCCCGCGCTACGCCGATGATCCGCTGCACCTGCCCTGGGTGCCCGCACCCGGGGATGGGGACGAGATCGCCGCCGCCGCCCAGGAGCTGCGATGAGCTCGCCCCCGGTCCGGCTCGAGCGTGAGGGCGACCTGGCGGTGGTCAGCTTTGATGCGCCGCCGCTCAATCTGTTCGACGATGCGTTGCGGACCGGGCTGCTCGGCACGCTGGATGCCCTCGAAGCCCAACCCCCGCGCGCGGTGCTGTTCCGTGCTGACGGACGGGTGGTCAGCGCCGGCGTCGATGTCTCCCTGTTCGCCGCCCTGGCGGGCCCCGACGAGGCCACCGAGACCTTCGACGGGCTGGTCAGCATCGCCCGCCGGGTCGACTCGCTGCCGTGCCCGACGGTGTTCGCCGCCCACGCCCTGTGCCTCACCTGGGCCTTCGAGCTGGCCCTGGCGTGTGATCTGATCTTCGCCGCCGAGTCGGCCAGCTTCGGCCTCGTGGAGCGAGTGATCGGTCTGACCCCGGCGATGGGCGGGACCCAGCGCTTGGCCGAGCGGGCGGGCACCGGCCGCGCCCGCGAGTTCGTGATGAGCGGCGAGCGCTATCCGGCGGCCACGATGGAGCGCTGGAACGTGGTCAACCGGCTTTTGCCCGACGACGGCTTCGATGCGGCGATGCGGGCGATGGCCGCCGAGCTGGCCACCGGCCCGACGCTCGCCCACGTCGCGACCAAGCGGGTCATCTCCGACTACCTCAAGGGCGGGGTCGAGCTCGCCAACGACCGGGTCGGCCGGGTCGCCGGCGAGCTGTTCGCCACTCAGGACCTCCAGGATGCGGTCGCCACGTTTCTGCGCGACGGGCCGGGCAAGGCCACCTTCCATGGGCGCTAGTC
This sequence comes from Actinomycetota bacterium, assembly GCA_030854125.1. Taxonomy (GTDB): domain Bacteria; phylum Actinomycetota; class Thermoleophilia; order Solirubrobacterales; family Solirubrobacteraceae; genus Palsa-465. Next base: position 3,637 of record JALYTU010000312.1, read on the forward strand.
GGTCGCGCGCAAGGTTCCGGTGGGGCCGACTGGCGCACCTGTCCCCAGGAGGACAGGAGCCCTCGGCCCCGAATCGTTGTCCATACCACCGGCCGGGGTCCGGCCGGATCCGCAACTGACGCCCCCGGGTCGTGTTTGAATGACGATGATGAAACGATTCTCGCTGCTCACCGCCGGTCTGACGGCGCTCGTGCTCGTGCTGGTCCTCGTGCCTGGCGCCGCCAGCGCCAAGCTGGTCGAGCTGGGCCAGACGTCGACGCCGATCGTCGCACCCGCGTGCCCGACCGGGGTCTCGCCGTCCTCGTGCTACATCATCCTCACCCGGACGACGGCGATTCAGACCGCCAGCGATGGGTTGGCCTATCCCACCACGGTCAGGCAGGACGGCTGGGTGGTCGCCTTCACGGTCGGCCTCTCGCGCCTGTCCACCAATCCGGCGACTGAGAGGAGTTATCTTCACGTGCTTGACCAGGCCTACGGCGGCACGCCGCAGATGGCGCTCACGGTGCTCACGCCTGGCCCCAGGCACAAGTTCACGGTGGCCGGCCAGAGCGCGACCTTCCATCTCATCCCGTTCCTGGGCTCGGTGCTCGACGAGCCGCTGTCGCTGCCGCCGAGCTTCACCCAGTTCACCGCTCTGAAGGTCAAGAAGGGCGACGTGCTCGCCCTCACGATCCCCACCTGGGCCCCGGTGCTGTCCTACAACCTCAACGCCACCAAGTTCGTCTATCGGCAGAGCCGCAGGGCGAACTGCAAGCACGCGGCGGGCGGCCAGACCGCGCAGCTCACCACCGGCAGCAGCGCACAGTACCTGTGCACCTACGGCGGGACCCGGGTCGAGTACTCGGCGACCGAGATCACCAACACGAGG
>JALYTU010000313.1 GCA_030854125.1 Actinomycetota bacterium
CGGAGACCTGGGCGAGAGCCCGGGCGGTCTCGCGCGTAACGACGGCCTCCAGGAGGGCTCGCAGGTCGGTGAAGTGCTGGTAGATGACGGCACGGGTGACGCCGGCGCGGCGCGCGATCGCCTCGGCCGTCACCGCGTGGAAGCTCTGCTCGACCGCGATCTCGGTCGCGACGTCGAGCAGGTGCGCTCGTCGGGCAGGTGCCCGCATGCGCCGGGACACGGTCTTTGCAGCAGCCATGATGCAGACTAGGCTACCCGCTAAGTAACGGTATCGTTAGTTTGCGCGGACGTCGCGCGCCGGCGGGTGCCAGAGGGGCCGGAGGATGACGAACTTCGGGCAGGAGCAGGCCGCTGCCGCGGCAGACTCGACGGCACGGCCGGCGGTGCGGCTGGACGGCCTGACGCTGACCTACCGAGATCTCGACGCGGCCGTGGCGCAGGCAGCTGGCTTCCTGCGCAGCCGGGGCGTGGGGGCGGGGGACACCGTCGGCATGCAGTTCCCGAACGTCCCGTACTCCCCAATCTTCTACTTCGCGGTGCTGCGCCTCGGCGCCGTGGTGGTTCCGATGAACCCGCTGCTCAAGCGGGCGGAGGTCGCCTACCACCTGGCGGACGCGGGGGCACGCCTGATAGTCGCCTGGCATGGCTTCGCCGAGCACGCCCGGGCGGGGAGCCAGGAGGCGGGCGCCGGGTGCGTGCTCGTCGAGCCAGGACGGTTCGAGGGCATGACGGCCGGGGTGGCGCCGGCCGGCGGGGTCGAGGACCGGGCCGACGACGACCCGGCCGTGATCATCTACACCTCGGGGACCACCGGCACCCCGAAGGGCGCGACGCTGACCCACGCGAACATCCGGGCAGGTGCTCAGGTGGGACGTGATCTGGTCGACGCCGGGCCGGATGACGTGGCGGTGGCGACGCTGCCGCTTTTCCACGTTTTCGGCATGAACTCGATCATGAACACGACCCTGCTGGCCCGCGGCCTGATGACGCTGGTGACCCGCTTCGACCCCGTGAAGGTCCTCGAGGTGATGCAGCGCGACCGCGTGACCATCTTCGGGGGCGTCCCGACGATGTACAGCGCGCTGCTCAACCACCCCGGCCGCGGCCGGTATGACGTGTCCGCGCTCCGGTTGTGCGTCTCGGGCGGATCGGCGCTGCCGGCCGAGGTACTGCGCGGGTTCGACGAGGCGTTCGGCGCGAAGATCCTGGAGGGGTACGGACTGTCCGAGACCACGGGGATGGGCTCGTTCAACACGCGCGACCGGGACCGCAAGCCGGGCTCGATCGGCGTCCCCGTCGGCGGCACCGAGATGAAGGTCGTCGACGATGCCGGCCACGAGGTCGCGCAGGGTGAACGCGGCGAGGTCGTGATGCGCGGCCCGTTCGTGATGCGCGGCTACTGGAACCGCGACGGCGCCACCGCCGGGGTCATGCGCGGCGGCTGGTTCCACACCGGCGATATCGCGACCGTCGACGAGGACGGCTACTTCTTCATTGTCGACCGGAAGAAGGACCTCATCATCCGGGGCGGCTACAACGTGTACCCGCGGGAGATCGAGGAGGTCCTCTACGCCTATCCCGGCGTGGCGGAGGTCGCGGTCGTGGGCGTGCCGGACGAGACGCTGGGCGAGGAGGTCGCCGCTGCCGTGGTGCTCAAGGCCGGCGCGCAGGCGACGCCCGGGCAGATCCGTGACTTCGCGAGGTCGAAGGTCGCGGCCTACAAGTACCCGCGCGTGGTCTGGTTCACCGGCGAGCTGCCCAAGGGACCGACCGGGAAGATCCTCAAGCGCAAGATCAGCAGGCCGGATCCATCCCCTCAGCAAGGAGCGACTCCATGACCCAGCTCAGCACCGAGCCGATCGAGGTCAGGCGGCTCGACATCACCAAGACGAACCTCGCCGTCCAGCGGCTCATTGAGCGAACTGAGAATCCCCGCCACCGCTACATCCTGCAGGCCTACGACCGGCACCGGAACCTGGAGCACGCCGGACGGTTCGAGGAGATCTTCGAGCCGCACATGACGGTCGAGCGTCCCGTCTACCGCTTCAGCATGTTCGGACAGCCGACGCTGACGCTTGAGGGTCGCGAGCAGGTGGAGCCGCTCTACCGTCACTGGTCTGAGACGAACCAGACCATCTTCTACAACGAGGACGAGCAGGTGGCCATCGGCGACGGGATGGTCGTGAGCACGAGCCTCGGTTACCAGCAGGTGCTGGGCGCGGAGCTCCCGTTCGGCGCCGGGGAGGCAGACGCTGACGCGATGTACCTGATCCGGGGCCGGGTGGCGATGATCTGGCCGTATGACGAGCGGTGCCGCCTGGTCGGCGAGAACGTCTGGGAGTACGACGAGTCCCGGCGCGGCGTGGTCAAGCTGGACCCGGAGGACGTCCTGACCACCGCGCGGGCCGCCGAACTGCTCGACCCGTACATCAAGCCGCTGCCGCCATTCGACGACAGCATGCTGACCGCATGACCGCGGCGGACCGAGCCCGGTCATGAAGGCGGTCGCCTGCCAGCAGGGCCGGCTGGACGTCATCGAGCTGCCCGACCCCGAGCCGGCCCGGGGCCAGGCCGTCCTGGCCGTGCTCGGCTGCGGTATCTGCGGGTCCGACCTGCACGCCCGCCACCACGCCGACGAGCAGGCCGACGTTCTCGCCGAGGCCGGATACCCCGACCTCATGCGCTCGCACCAGCAGGTCGTGCTCGGCCACGAGTTCTGCGGCGAGGTCGCCGGGTACGGGACCCGGTCGCGGGGCAAGCTCGCGGCCGGGACGCACGTCGTCGCGCTGCCGCTGCGCCGCCGCGGTAACGAGGTGCATGCGATCGGGCTGTCGGCCAAAGCCCCCGGCGCCTACGCCGAGCAGGTGCTGGTCGAGGAGTCCCTGATGTTCCCGGTCCCCAACGGGCTGTCCCCCAGCGCCGCGGTTCTCACCGAGCCGCTGGCGATCGGCCGGCACGCCGTCCGCCGCGGGGAGGTCGCCAAGAAGGACGTGGCCATCGTCATCGGCTGCGGCCCGGTCGGCCTGGCCGTCATCTGCATGCTCAAGGCGCAGGGCATCCGCATGATCGTGGCCAGCGACTTCTCCCCGGGCCGCCGGGAGCTCGCGAGCGCCTGCGGTGCCGACGTCGTCGTCGACCCCGGGGCCGGCTCGCCCTACGAGGCGGCCGGCGACCACGGCTTCCTGACCACCGTCCCCGCAGCCGTGGAGCTCGGGATCTCCACCATGGAGAAGCTCACCCGCCTTCCGGTGCCGTGGCACCAGGTCATGCGCGCCGCGCAGAAGCTGGGCGCAGGCCCGGCCCGGCCGGTCATCTTCGAATGCGTCGGCGTACCCGGAATCCTGGACGGGGTCATCGCCAGCGCGCCCCTGCTGTCGCGCGTGGTAGTCGTCGGGGTCTGCATGCAGCCCGACACGATCCGGCCAGCCATGGCGATCAACAAGGAGGTCGACCTGCGCTTCGTCGTGGGCTACTCGCCGCTCGAGTTCCGCGACACCCTCCGCCTGCTCGCCGAGGGGAAGATCAACGCGGCACCGATCACGACCGGCACCGTCGGGCTCGCGGGGGTCGAGAACGCCTTCGCGGCCCTCGCGGATCCCGGGAAGCACGCGAAGATCCTCATCGACCCCCGCAGCGCGTCCCTGACGCCTGCCTGATCGCGATCTGCCGTGGCAGGCATCGCTGCGGGCCTGACGTTTCGCAGGTGCTCGGCTCAGTCCGTGGCGGCCCTTGGCTCGCAGTGCCCTGCGGTCGAGCTTGCCGGCGCTTGTGAGCGGCAGCCATCGGGGCTTCGGGGCTCTCATGCAGAGGCTCGGTGTGCTGAGCGGCGCGCGATCGCGGCCGCCCGTCTGGCACACTGGCTCCGTGCGCGTCTACCTGGGGTCCGACCATGCGGGTTTTGAGCTCAAGTCACGGCTGGTCGACTGGCTCCAGCAGCAGGGCCATGAGCCTGTCGACTGCGGCCCGGCCGCCTATCACGACGGCGACGACTACCCGCCGTACGTCATGAAGGCGGCCAGCTCGGCCATCGCCGATCCGGGCAGCCTGGGCATCGTCATCGGCGGCTCGGGCAACGGCGAGCAGATCGCGGCCAACAAGATCCACGGCGTGCGCGCGGCACTGGCCTGGAGCGAGGAGACCGCGCAGCTGGCCCGGCGGCACAACAACGCGAACGTGCTCAGCCTCGGCGCCCGGATGCACCCCGTCGAGGTGGCGATCAGCTTCGCCGCCATCTTCATCGACACCGCATTCTCCGGCGAGCCCCGGCACGCCCGCCGTATCGACATGATCTCCGACTACGAGCGCACCGGCGACCTGCCCGCCGTGCCCTGACGCCGGCGCCCGAGCGGCGCGGGCCGTGCGGTGCCGGCCTCTTGCGCCGTCATGGCCGGCCGGGCCTTGTCGGTGTAGTGCGTCGCATCCGTGGTTCGCGCGGCGCTGGCCCCTGGCGCGCGGTCGCTGCCTGTCGTCACTGGACCATCCGGCCCGGCTGAGCTGACGCC
>JALYTU010000314.1 GCA_030854125.1 Actinomycetota bacterium
GTCCTCGCCCCCGCCGGCGCGCCGCGGCGGAGTGTTCGACTTCGAGGCCCCCGGTCGGGTCCGTCGCGCGGCCTGACCCCACCGGCCTGGCGAGCGACAACGCATGCGCGGCTGCCTGGTCACCGGGACCGATACGGGGGTGGGCAAGACCGTGCTCAGCGCGGCGATCGCCGCCGCGCTGGTCAGCAGGCGCGTCGCGGTCCGGGCGCTGAAGCCGATCATCACCGGGCTGGACGACCCGTCCCCGGGCGACTGGCCGCGTGACCACGAGTTGCTGGCGGCGGTCAGCGGCCGAGATGCCGACGAGGTGGTGCTGAGCCGCTACGGCCCGGCGGTCTCGCCCCATCTCGCCGCGCAGCTCGCGAACCGCCCGATCGTGCTGGCGCAGGTCCTGGCCGGGATCGCCGCGGCGGCCACGCCCGGCACGACGCTGATCGTCGAGGGGGTCGGCGGCCTGCTCGTGCCGCTCGGGGAGGGGATCGACGTGCGCGATCTCGCTCGCGGGACCGGCCTGCCCCTGATCGTCGCCGCCCGTCCCGGCCTGGGCACGATCAACCACACGCTGCTCACGCTCGAGTCAGCGCGGGCGGCCGGGCTGGAGGTGAGGAGCGTCGTGCTCACGCCGTGGCCCGAACGGCCGGACGCGATCGAGCTCTCCAACCGGGAGACGATCGAGCGGCTCGGGGCGATCGAGGTCGGCACGTTGGGCTGGGTCTCCAGCCCAACCGCAGCCGCGCTCGGCGCCGCCGCGGGGTCGCTCCCGCTGGCCCGCTGGCTGGCCTGAACGAGCCCGGATTCCGACCGGCGACGGGGCTAGCGTGACGGCCATGCGCACCACCTCTGACCTGATCGCCGCCGACCGCCGCCACGTCTGGCACCCGTTCACTCAACAACAGGGCTGGTGCGAGGAAGAGACCCCGCTGATCATCGATCACGGCGAGGGCACGACGCTCTATGACCGCGAGGGCACCGCGTACATCGACGGCGTCTCGTCGCTGTGGTGCAACGTCCACGGCCACCGCCATCCCGCGATCGACGCCGCCGTCCGCGCCCAGCTGGATCGGGTCGCACATTCGACGATGCTCGGCCTCGCCCACGAGCCCGCGATCGTGCTCGCCGAGCGGCTGGCGGCGATCGCCCCCGGCGAGCTGGAGCGGGTGTTCTATTCCGACAGCGGCTCGACCGCGGTCGAGATCGCGATCAAGATGGCCTTTCAGTGGTGGGCCCAGCGCGGCGAGACCCAGCGCAGCCGCTTCGTCTGCCTTCAGGACGCCTACCACGGGGACACCGTCGGGGCAGTCTCGGTCGGAGGCATCGATCTCTTTCACTCCCTGTACCGGCCGCTGCTGTTCGATGCTCTGCGGGCCCGCGCCGGGGACGCGGACCATCTCGCGGCACTGCTCACAGAACACGGCGAGGAGGTGGCGGCGGTCATCGTCGAGCCCCTCGTGCAGGGCGCGGCCGGCATGCTCATGCAGCCTCCCGGCTACCTGCGCCGGGTCCGCGAGCTGTGTGACCGCCACGGGATCCTGCTCATCTGCGACGAGGTCGCCACCGGCTTCGGGCGCACCGGGCGGATGTTCGCCTGCGAGCACGAGGATGTCGCTCCTGACCTCATGTGCGTGGCCAAGGGCCTGACCGGAGGCTACCTACCGCTCGCCGCGACGCTGGCCACGCCGCGTGTCTATGAGGGCTTCCTCGGTCGTTTCGATGAGTTCCGGACCTTCTTTCACGGTCACACGTTCACCGGCAACCCGCTCGCCTGCGCCGCTGCGATCGCCACGCTGGAGACGTTCGAGGCCGAGCGGACGCTCGAGCGGCTCCCCGCGAAGATCGCCGGTCTGCAGGAAGCGCTCACTGAGCACGTCGCCGGGCTGCCGGGCGTCGCCGAGGTCCGCCAGCGCGGGTTGATGGTCGGTATCGAACTCGCGGCTGCCGACCCGAGCGAGCGGCTCGGGCACCGCGTGACGCTCGCCGCCCGGCAGCGCGGCGCGATCGTGCGTCCGCTCGGCGACGTGATTGTGCTGATGCCCGCCCCGGCGATGCCCGCGGCCGAGCTGCAGCGGTTGGTGAGAATCACCGCCGGCGCGATCATCGAGTTGACCGGCACACCCCCGGCGGTGCTCGCCGGGCAGGGCGTTCAGTCTTCGTAGGCGGTGAAGTCGCGCTTGCGCGCGCCGCAGACCGGACAGAACCACGTGTCCGGGATATCGGCAAACTCAGTCCCGGCGGGGATGCCACCATCAGGATCACCTTCGGCGGGGTCATAGATGAACCCACAGGATTCGCACATGTATTTCACGCCGGCAAGCGTATCGACCCGCCAGTCCCGATAGGGTCGCGACCGTGAACGCCCACCCGGAACCCGGAGCCGAGCTGCACCGCGGACCGGCGACCGTCCCGCGGATCGCCGCGACGGTGATCCTCCTGCGCGGAGAGGACGACGGCCTCGAGGTTCTGCTCGCCCGACGCACCCCGCACGCGCGCTTTATGGGAGGCGCCTGGGTGTTCCCCGGCGGCGCCGTATCGCCGCAGGACGGCGAGGGTGAGGCGGCGCTACGCGCGGCCGGCATCCGTGAGCTCGCCGAAGAGGCCGGGATCCGGCTGGACGGGCCTCAGGAGCTCGTCACCTTCTCGCGCTGGATCACCCCTGAGGAGGTGAAGATCCGCTACGACACCTGGTTCTTCCTCGCCCGCCTCCCGGATGGCGCTGAGCCGGTGATCGACGGTGAGGAGGTCGTCGACGCGCGCTGGTATTCGCCCGCGGCCGCGCTGTCCGCGGCCCAGGCGGGCGAGATCCTGCTCGTCTTCCCGACCATCAAGCACCTCGAGCAGCTGGCGGGGTTCTCCACCGCCCGGGAGCTGCTGGACCATGCCCGCACGCGAACCGTCAAGCCGGTCCAGCCGCGCGTGGTCGGCTCTGGCGAGCAGGCCCGGATCGTGCTGCCCGGCGAGCCCGGGTACGAGGCGTGATCCCGTGCCCCGCGGCCTGACCGTCGCGGTCACCGGTCCGACCGGTGACATCGGCCGCTCGCTGCTGCGAGCGCTGGAGCGCAGCCGAGAGGTCGGCTGCATCCGGGCGATGGCCCGCAGCCCGTTTGACCCCGTCGCGGCCGGCCTGCGCAAGACCGAGTACCGGCAGGCCGACGTGCTCGACGGCGACGCCGTGGCCGAGGTGGTGACCGGCGCCGACGTCGTCGTCCATCTCGCCTTCGTGATCATCGGCGACCTCGCGCAGACCACCAGCGTCAACCTCGAGGGATCGCGCAATGTGTTCCGAGCCGCAATCGCCGCCGGCGCCAAGCGGCTGGTCTACGCCTCCTCGGTCGCCGCCTATGGCTATCACGGGGACAATCCCGAGCTGCTCACCGAGGATGTTCCCACGCGCGGCACCGATCGCCACTACTACTCCGCGCAGAAGGCCGAGCTCGAGGGGGCGCTGTCCGAGTTGTTGGCGCCGGCCGGCACCGCGGGCTACGTGTTTCGCCCCTGCATCGTGGCCGGCCCCGACGCGCTGACGATGCTCGACAGCATCCCCTACATGACGCTGTCCGAGCGCATGCCGGCGGCCGTTCTGCGTGCCCTGGAGTTGATGCCGGCGCTCAAGCCGGTGATTCCCGATCCGGGCGTTCGGTTCCAGCTCGTCCACCACGACGACGTCGCCACCGCGATGCGAGCCGCCGTGCTCGGCCGCGGCGAGCCCGGCGTCTACAACCTCGCCGCATCCGGCACGATCACGATGAGCGACCTCGCGGCCGCGCTCGGCTGGTACTCGGTGCCGGTGCCCGACCTCGCGGTCGGCGCCGCGGCCGAGCTGGTGGCGCGCCTGCCCTTCGTGCCCGCCGAGGCGCAGTGGATCGAGACCGTGCGCCACCCGGTGCTGATGGACACGCGCCGAGCCCGGAAGATCTTGGGCTGGCGCCCAAAGCACGACGCCGCCCAGACGCTGGCCGCCATGGTCGACGCCGGCCGCGCGCCCCGCCTGATCCGCTGAGGGCGCCGGCGCTGCGGGTCAGCCGCCGCCGTAGGCGACGACGAGGTCAGTGAGCACCCCGATCACGAAGCCTGCGGTCAGCATGGCCAGCTCGAGCTCGCGATAGCCGTAGCGGCGCATGCCGTTCCAGACCTCGCCGATCACGTACAGGATCGCTCCGCCGGCCATCGCGTAGAAGGCGAGCTCGAGCGCGTGGCTGGTGACCTCGTAGCCGACGATTGAGCCGAGGAAGGTCGGGCCGCCACCGATCAGACCGGCCAGGCCGAGCCAGCGCCACGAGGGAGTCACGTCCCCGAGCGGCCCGACGATGCCGAACCCCTCGGTCGCGTTGTGCAGCGCGAAGCCGACGATCAGAACGGTGGCCAGGCTGATCGCACCGGCGCGGGCCGAGACGCCGATCGCCAGGCCCTCGGCGAAGTTGTGCACTCCGATCGCCGCCGCGATCGTCAATCCGGTGCGCAGAGCGCGGCGGCGGGCGGCGTCCATCTCCGCCACGAC
>JALYTU010000315.1 GCA_030854125.1 Actinomycetota bacterium
GTGCAGATGCTCGCGGCGGATGACGGCCAGCGGCCCGGTCAGCACCTCGGTGCCGGCGGCGCGCAGGTCATCGGCCAGCGGCCCGGCCTCCGGCAGCACGACGAGCGGTTCGTAGCGCTCGCGGTCTAACCCGGCGCAGATGAGCGCGAGCTGGCGATCGGCCCCGTAGCGGCCGCTGGAGGAGTGCAAGTAGAGGACTCGGACCCCACCCACCCGGTCCCCGCGGACCCGGACCCCGCCCACCGCCTCAGAGCTCGACCGTCAGCGCCCGGCCGGACGGGACGAGCTCCTCGCCGATCAGCTCCGGATGCAGGATCGACGCCAGCAGCTCCAGGCCATCCACGAGCCGAGGCCCCGGCCGGGAGAAGTACGCCGAGGCGTCGACCGCGATCACCTCACCGGCGCCGATCGAGGCCAGCTCGTCGCGGTGCATCTCGGCTTCGCGGTGGGCGATCTCGGCGTCATAGCCGCAGGGCATCACGATCACGATCTCGGGCCGGGCGGCACGGACCATCTCCCACGTGTGCTGCTCGGAGTTCTCGCCCGGAAAGCCGAGCACGTCGTCGCCGCCCGCGTAGGCGATCAGCTGCGGCGTCCAGTGACCGGCCGCGAACGGCGGGTCCAGCCACTCCAGGGCGACCACCCGGGGCCGGCGCGCGTCCTTGACCGCGACCCGGATGCGGTCGATCCGGGCGGCCGCGTCCTGGATGAGCTCAACGGCGGCATCCTTGCGATCGGTGGCCTGAGCGAGCGTGCGGGCGTCTCCCAGCACCTCGCCGATCGTGTGCGGGTCCAGCGAGAGGACCTCCGGGCGTGGGGAGAGCGCGTCGGCGATCGCCCGGACGTCGTCGTAGGAGACCGCGCACACCGAGCACAGCGCCTGGGTGACGATCAGGTCGGGTGCGAGCTCGGCCAGAGCCTCGGCGTCGAGCTCGTAGATCGACTCGCCGGCCAGGGTGCGCGCCTTGACCGCGGCATCGATCCCGGCGCCGTCCAGTCCGGGCGGAAGCACGTCGCGGGTGACGCGGAGGAGTTGCCGCGCGGCCGCGGGATAGTCGCACTCGTGGGTGACGGCGACGATGTCGGGGCCGAGACCGAGGGCGAAGAGCATCTCGGTGGCGGAGGGGACGAGGCTGACGATGCGCATGACGATGTTTGCCCGATGGGGCTCCGTGGGAGCTTAGAACCCACAAGGCGATGGCGGAATTGCTCAACGACACTGAGGTCGAGACTCGGCTCAAGCACCTGGCGTGGGAGCGCGAGGGCGATGAGATCGTGCGCGAGTGGCGGTTTGAGGATTTCGCGGAGGCGGTCGCCTTTGTCAACCGCGTGGCCGAGGTGGCCGAGGACGTCAACCACCACCCGGACATTTTCCTGCACGGCTGGAACAAGGTGAAGCTGTCGTTGACCAATCATTCTGCGGGTGGCCTGACCGAGACGGACTTCTCGATGGCGGCCCGCTTCGACCAGCTGCAGTGACCGGCCGGTCAGCGCGCCGGGAATCCGGGGCGCTGACTGCTACCGTACGGCCGGTCGCTGAATGATCGACGACGACCTTCCTCGAAGTAGCCACCGGCCAGTCGCCTTTCGTGCGACGGCGGCGTCACGCCGGTGAATGCGCTTCTCATCATCCTGACCGGGGTTCTGATCCTGGTCAACGCGTTCTTCGTGATCGCGGAGTACTCGCTCGTCCGCTCGCGCCGGGCCCGGCTGCAGGCGATGGCCGACGAGGGCAAGCGTGGCGCGCGCCGCGCGCTGGCCCAGCTGGCGGACATCGGCGACTACATCGCCGCCTGCCAGGTCGGGATCACGATGGCCTCGATCGGGATCGGTGCGCTCGGCGAGCCGGCGATCGCGCATCTGACCGAGCCGCTGCTCGGCGGGGCGCTCGGTCACACCGCCGCGGTCGCGATCTCGGTGGTCATCGCCTACCTGCTGATCACGATCGCCCAGAGCATCGTCGGCGAGATCGCGCCCAAGCTCTATACGATCCAGCACGCCGAGGATCTCGCCCGGCGGGTCTCGCGCCCGCTCGGCTTCTTCCGCACGCTGTTCACGCCGTTCATCGTCGTGCTCAACGCGTCCTCCAACGCGCTGCTGCGGGCGGTCGGGACCGACCCCGACGCCGAGCCCGAGGGCGGCACCCCGGACGAGATCAAGCGGATCATCGCCGAGTCGCGCTCGGGCGGCAGCCTCGACGTCGGCGAGGCGAACATGCTCACCGGGGTCTTTCACCTGCACGAGCAGGAGGCCCGCCAGGTGATGACCCCGATCCCGGCGGTGGTGACCGTCGATCTGTCGGAGACCGTCCAGGACGCGCTGCGCCGCTGCGTGTCCACCGGCCACTCCCGGCTGGTGGTGACCGAGGACGAGAACCAGGACCGGGTCAAGGGCATCGTTCACGTCAACCAGCTGGTCAAGCTGATGATGGCCGATGGCTACGAGGCCCACTTCGCCAAGCTCGTGCGCCAAGCTCCGATCGTTCCGGAGACCAAGCCGCTGGACGATCTGCTCGCCGACCTGCAGCGCGAGCGGACCGAGCTGGCGATCGTGATCGACGAGTACGGGCGCACGGCGGGCATCGTCACGACCGAGGACATCATCGAGGAGGTCGTCGGCGAGATCGATGACGAGACTGACCCCGCGCGCGGTGCGGTCCGGCGGCTGGCCAGCGGAGACTGGTTCGTGCGCGGTCACGTCGCCGTGACCGACCTGCCGGACTACGGCCTGGAGCTGCACGTCGACACCGACGCCTACAACTCGGTCGGAGGGTTCGTGTTCGCCGAGCTGGGCCGCCTGCCCAAGCGCGGGGATCAGGTCAGCGCCGATGGATACTCGATCCGAGTCGAGTCCGTACGCCAGAATCGGATCGAGGCGGTCCGGATCCGCCGGCGCAAGGTGCACGCCGAGACCGCGCCGGCCGAGTCCGAGCAGAGCTCCTGAAGCACCACCCGGCGGTCAGCGCTCGGACGTCTGGGGAGTGATCGCGCGCACACTCTCGCGGCATTCGTTACATTGTCGGCAGCGCTCTCGCCGGACACTCTCCGGCGGTTGAGAGGGGAGAGACCGAAGCCGGCCCCGGGGGGCCGGCTTCGCCCGTAGTGGGGACGTCCGCGGCCCCAGGCTCGGGGTTAAGCGAAACCGGCCCGCTGGGGACGGGCCGGTCTCGTGCTTCTGGGGAGGAGGTGCTTCTATGAGGTACGTCGCACACGCAATAATCGGCCCGCGATATGAACGCGTCCTAAATAGTTGCTCGCTGGTACTTAAGCGTTGCGATCAGTCGTATTCGTAAAAGCCGCGGCCGGCCTTGCGACCGAGCGCGCCGGCGGCGACCAGGTCGCGCAGCCGGCTCGGCACGTCGGCGCCGATCGTCTCTCCGATCGCCTGGGCGACGTCGAGCCCGACGAAGTCCAGCAGCGCGATCGGGCCCATCGGAACCCCGGCGCCGAGCGTCATGCACATATCGACATCAGCGGCCGGCATGTCGTTCTCGGTCATGAAGCTGACGGCGTCGAACAGGTACGGGAAGAGGAGCCGGTTGACAACGAACCCGGGCGTGTCCGGAACCTCGATCGCGGTCTTGCCCAGCTGCGCGCACAGCGCGCGGGCCCGCTCGCGGACCTCCTCGGTGGCCGAGGCGGGAAAGACGAGCTCGACCAGCGCCATCCGGGTGACCGGGTTGAACACGTGCAGGCCCAAAAAGCGCTCGGGGCGCCCGCTGGCGGTCGCGAGCTCGGAGATCGACAGCGACGACGTGGTCGTGGCGAGGATCGCCTCCGGGTCGCTCGCGGCGCCCAGCTCGGAGAGCACGGCGGCCTTGTGATCGGGATCCTCGACGACCGCTTCGACGATGAAAGTCTCGCCGTGCAGCGCGGCCTGATCGGTCGATACGGTCACGCGCTCCGCGGCGTCGGGCGAGCCGAGCTTCTCGCACAGCTTGGCGACCGAGGCTTGCGCCCGTTGCGCAGATGCGTCCGAGCGCGCCCACAGGACGACGTCTCCGTGGACGGCAGCGGTGGCGGCGAGGCCGCACGCGATCGTGCCGGCGCCCGCGATGGCGAGTCTCTCTTGCAAGGGGTCTCCTGAGGTCAGAGGTGACGGCGGTGCGGCGCCGTGTCACCCGGCTTGGGGGCGGCGAGGGGCTCCCGGACTGTACGGGACCGTTCAGTGGGGTGACGTGGTCCTGATCTGCTAAACCGGACGCAGATGAGCGCGGCCTCTCCTCACCGGGCGCGATGAGCACCGTCGTCCGGGCCGCCCGGCTTCACCGCCACGGCGACGCGCTCGCGGTCGAGACCGTTGACCTGGCCGATCCCTCCGACGGCGAGGTTCGGGTCGCGCTGGAGTTCGGAGGCGTCAATCCGGTCGACCGCTACATGGCCGAGGGCCGGGTCGCCCCCGACGGACCGCTGCCCCGCACGCTGGGCGGCGAGGCCGCCGGGACGCTGGACGGGACTCCGGTGCTGGTGGCCGGGAGCGGGCTGGGGT
>JALYTU010000316.1 GCA_030854125.1 Actinomycetota bacterium
GGTTTTGACCCCTGAGCGCGGCACCCCGGCGGCGCTGCCCGGACTCGCGCTCGCCGCCGGCCTGGTCAGCGTTCCGCTGGGGATGATCGGCAATCGGCTCTCGCGCGCCGTCGAGCGCCGGGCGGATCAGTACTCACTGCAGCTGGCCGGGGCCAGTGACGCGTTCATCAGCTTCGAGCGCGCGATCGCGCTGCAGAACCTGGCCGATCTTGCGCCGCCCCGGTGGGTGACGGCGCTGATGGCCTCCCATCCGCCGACCTACGAGCGCATCGGTGCCGCGGTCGCCTTCGCGCAACGGGAGCGGGCGGCGGGCTGACCCCAGCGGCCTGGGGCCGGGCCAGTCCCGAGGCTCAGCCGTCGCCCTCGAGGCCGTCGGCGGGGGGCTGGCCGCCGCCGCCCCACTCGGGAAGGTTCTTGATCCCCTCGCGGGTCTGCCACTTGGAGTAGTTGTCCTGCATGGCCTCGATCAGCTCGCGCATGAAACGGGGCGAGAGGTTGACGCGGGTCACGACGACCCCGGGGATCTCCTCCTCCTCGACCTCGTGGTCGACACGCGCGAAGGTGATCGTGAACTCGTAGTCGGAGTGGCTGACGTTGGCGAAGTTGGAGTAGATGCCGGCCATGACCTCCGGCGTGAAATGGATATTGATGTGCCGCTCAGGGGGGCTCGGTTCGTCCATAGCCGCGTAGTATCTCACCGTGCGGATCGTCGTCGTCGCCGTGGGGCGCCTGCGTCCACCCTTCGCGGACGATGTGCGCCACTACCAGAAGCTGCTCGCCGGACACACGCGGCTGGAGCTGATCGAGGTCCGCGAGGACGAGAAGGTCGTGCGCCGCCTGCCGGAGCGCGCCTTCGTCTCGCTGCTGCACCGTGACGGCGCGAAGCCCGACTCGCTCGCCTTCGCGGGCTTCCTCGAGGAGCGGCGGCGCAGCGGTCGCGACCTCTGCTTCGTAGTCGGCGGTCCGTTCGGCCTCGACCTCGAGCAGGTCGATCATCGCCTGTCGCTGGGCGAGATGACCCTGCCTCACCAGCTCGCGCGGGTGGTCCTGCTCGAGCAGCTCTACCGCGGCCACAAGATCCTCGCGCGGGAGCCGTACCACTACTGATGGCGCTGCGGGACCCCTCGTCGCGCGGGCCGGGGGCCCACCAGCAGCGCACGCGGACGCGTCGCGAGCTGCGGATGTTCACGCACCGGCTGTCGCTGTTGCTCACTGCGCTGGTCGGCCTGATCATCCTCGGGACCGCGGCGTTCACGATCAGCGAGGGAGCTTCGGTCGCCTACTCGTTCGCGTGGACCCTGGACACGGTCACCACGCTCGGCGCGATTCAGGACCCGCACGACGCTGCGGGCCAGGTCGTGGTCGTCCTGTTGGAGCTGTTCGGCATCGGTACGCTCTTCTACGGGCTGGCGACAGTGGCGGAGTTCTTCGTCTCGGGCCAGCTGAGCGGTCTGCTGACCGAACGACGTACCCAGCGCATGATCGACGCCTACACCGATCACTACATCGTCTGCGGATTTGGCCGGGTTGGTCGTCAGGTCTCGCGGGATCTGAGCGCCGCCGGCGTCCCGCACGTCGCGATCGACCAGGATCCGAGCCATCGCGAAGAGGCGGAGGCGATGGGAGTCCGCTACCTCGAGAGCTACGCCGCCGAGGACGAGGTGCTGATCGGGGCGGGAATCGAGCGCGCGCGGGCGGTCATCGCCTGTGTCGACTCCGATGCCGACAACATCTTCATCACGCTGAGCGCGCGCGAGCTGCGCTCCGACATCCTGATCATCGCCCGCGCCTCGGCCGAGGATTCAGAGAAGAAGCTGCTGCGGGCCGGTGCCGACCGCGTCATCTCGCCTTACAAGACATCGGGCTCGGAGATGGCCCGGGTCGCGCTGCACCCCCAGGTCGGGGGAGCGGTCCAGGTCGCCGACTACCGGATGGAGGAGATCGAGGTCCCCGTCGCCTGCCGGGGCGCCGGTCAGACGATCGAGGTGGTGCGCGGAGAGGCGATGATCGTCGCCGTGCGTGGCACCGACGGCCGCCTCGAGCCCCAGCCCGCGCCCGGCGCTGAGGTGGCGCCGGGGGACATGCTGGTGGCGATCGGCACTCCGGAGGCGATCGAGCGCCTCGAGGGCTGGTTCCAGCCCCTGCCGGTCCGGTAGTAGCGGGGGCGGCCGGTCGCGCTGTTGGCGGTGCGTCCACCGCCGGGTCACCGAGCCCGCGTTTGACTTAAAGCTTACTTGAACTTTTAGTCTGTGGGTCCGAGTTGTGCCAACGAGAGGATCCGGCTGATGAGCCACACACAGCAGTCCCCCAGTGACGCGATCACCGCCCAGGTCACGAGCTGGCCCGGCGTGACGGCGGGCGCCGGTCGTCGCGGCGAGTGGGCGTTTAAGCTCGGCGGCCGCGAGCTCGGCCACCTGCACGGCGACCACGCGGCCCACTTCTTCTTTCCCGAACACCTGTGGGAGCAGCTGCACGCCGAGGGGCGGATTGGCTTTCACCCCGTCTTCCCGCAGCGGCGCGGGCCGGCCGCGCGAGCGATCGAAGGGCCGCAGGACGTCGCGGACGTGATCGCCATGCTGCGGCTCAACTACGGGCACATCCAGGCACGCCTGCAGGCGCGGGCGGCCTGAGCCTGACCCGGGGAGCTACATTGGCGCGATGGCTGCCTCCATGCACCAGCTCAGAACCGCCGTGCAGGAGGTGGCGACCGCGATCAAGGGCGGCGACGGAGAACCACCTGCCCAGACCAAGGTCGAGCGTCCCAAGCGTCAGCAGCAGGGCGATTACTCGACCAACGTCGCGATGCTGCTCGCTCCGTCGCTCGGGGCTCCTCCCCGGGACATCGCCGAGCGCGTCGGGGTTGCGCTGGCCGAGGCGCTTGCCGACGAGCTGAGCAGCTGGGAGATCGCCGGGCCGGGCTTTCTGAACCTGACCCTGTCCGATGGCTGGTACCGGGCGGCGACCCGGTCGGTGCTGGACGCCGGCGATCGCTACGGGGCCGGCGGGGCGGCGGTCTCTGAGCAGGTGCTGCTCGAGTTCCTCTCGGCCAATCCGACGGGCCCGCTCGTCGCCGCCAACGGCCAATCGGCCGCCTACGGCGACGCGCTGGCCCGGATCCTGTCCCACCATGGCCATACGGTCGCCACCGAGTACTACTT
Organism: Actinomycetota bacterium; assembly: GCA_030854125.1. Lineage (GTDB taxonomy): Bacteria > Actinomycetota > Thermoleophilia > Solirubrobacterales > Solirubrobacteraceae > Palsa-465. The sequence goes on from JALYTU010000316.1 coordinate 3,159, forward strand.
CAACGACGCCGGCGGCCAGATCCGCCGGCTCGGCGAGTCGGTGCTGGCCCGCGCGAACGGCACCCCGATCCCCGAGGGGGGCTACCAGGGCGAGTACGTGCACGACCTCGCCGCGGAGATCCCCGAGGTGCAGTCGCTGTCTGCGGACGAGGCCGCCGCGGCCGCGGTGGAGATCCTGCTGTCGCAGGTCAAGGCCACACTGCACCGCTACGGCGTGTACTACGACCGGTTCTTCAGCGAGCGCACCCTGCACCAGGGAGCGCCGAGCTTCATCGAGCGCTCCCTCGCGCTCGCCGAGCAGGCCGGGCATACCTACCGCTCAGAGGGCGCACTGTGGCTGCGCACGACGAGCTTCGGCGACGACAAGGACCGGGTGCTGGAGCGCTCCGACGGCGCGCCGACCTACCTCGCCGCCGATCTTGGATACCTGCTCGAGAAGCTCGAGCGCGGTGTCCAGCGCCAGATCATTCCCGTCGGCGCGGACCATCACGGGTACGTGCCGCGGATGAAGGCGGCGTTCGCGACACTCGGCGGCGAACCGGACCGGCTCGAGATGCCAATCCTGCAGTTCGTGCATCTGATCGAGGGCACCGAGCGGGCGGCAATGTCCAAGCGCCGCGGCGACTTCGTGACCCTCGACGAACTGTTGGACGAGATCGGCGTCGACGCTACCCGCTACTTCATGCTCCAGCGCTCTCACGACCGCACGCTCGATCTGGATCTGGGTCTCGCCAAGCGCCAGGACCGCGACAACCCCGTCTACTACATCCAGTACGCCCACGCTCGGATCGTGACCATGCTCGGCAAGCTCGATGCCGAGCGGGCTGATGCCGCGCTCGCTGCCGGAGCGGACTGGGGCGACGGTGCTCTGGAGCCAGCCGAACGGGCGCTGATCAAGTCACTGGCTCAGTTTCCGGACGAGGTCGCCGAGGCTGCGGACCGCCGCGGTCCGCACCGGATCGCCGCCTACGCGCTCGAACTCGCCCAGGACTTCACCGCCTTCTACCGCGACTGTAAGGTCGTGGGCGCGCAGCCGCCAAGCACCGAGTCGTTCCGGGTCGCGCTGGCCCAGAGTGCGCGACAGACGATCGCCCTCGCCCTCGGGCTGCTGGGGGTCAGCGCTCCGGACTCGATGTAGCCGGCGATCCGCTCGGCGTCGGCTCACCCGACGATCCGGTGGGCGCCGATTCCGGCCGCGCTCACGCGCGCCGAGCGAGATCCTCGTCCAGACGGCGGGCGTCGTCGGCGCTGAGCGCCGGAGTGGGGGCGGAACGTCCCGCGTCGCCCGAGGTCGCGGCGCGCGTACGACGGCGCCAGCGGGGCAG
>JALYTU010000317.1 GCA_030854125.1 Actinomycetota bacterium
ATCGAGCGATGCGGCGTCGAGCCCGACGTCGGCGCGCGTCTCGGCGGCGAGCAGCGCGCGCGCCACCTCGTCTTTGTTCTCGAGCGCCCAGCGGATCGACGAGCGGCAGATGCGCGAGATCTTCTCGATGAGCTCGGGCCCCAGATCGCGGCGGATGGCATTCCCGCCCAGCGGCAGCGGCAAACCGTTCGTGGCGTCGCGCCAGGCCTCACCGATGTCGACCACCTTCTTCGTGCCCTCACGCTCGTAGAAGAGTCGACCTTCGTGGATGAGCAGCGCGGCCTCGACCTCGCCGGCGCCGATTTTGTAACCCCCGGACTTGATCAGGTCCGTGGCTCGCCGGCCGACGATTCGGATGTAGCCACGGGCGTCGCGGGTGGCCATGTCCCCGGTGGCGAACCAGTCCCCCCGCATCGCCGCGGCGGTCGCGTCGGCGCGGTTGAGGTAGCCGGTGAACAGGTTCGGACCGCGGACCTCGATCTCGCCGATCGTCTCGCCGTCCGAGCTGCCGATCGCCTCCCCGTCGTCATCGACGAGCTGCACGTCGACCCCCGCGACCGCCGGTCCGACCGTCCCCGGCGCCGGACCGGAGTCCGCGCGCACGGCCGTGTTCATCAGTGTCTCGGTCATTCCGTAGCGCTCGAGCACTCCCCGGCCTGTCAGCGCGTGCAACCGGTCGTGCTCGACCCGGGGCAGCGGCGCGGATCCCGAGATGAGCAGCCGCGCGCCGGCCAGCGCTGTGGCGAGCTCGGAGTCGACCTCGGCCGCGTCGGCCAGCCGCCGGTACATGGTCGGCACGCCGAACACCATCGTCGCGCCGTGCTGGGCCAGCGCGGCGCCGATCGCCTCGGGGGAGAACCGGCCGATGTGGACGGCGGTGCCGCCGCGGCGCAGCGGCCCGAGGATCCCGACCACCAGGCCGTGGACATGAAACAAGGGCAGGCCGTGGACGACGACGTCGGTCTGGGTCCACTCCCAGGCCGAGGCGAGTGCATCGAGGTTGGAGGTGATCGCACGGCGCGGCAGCACTGCGCCCTTGGGGGGTCCCGTGGTGCCCGACGTGTAGACGATCAGCGCCGGGGCTTCGGGGTCAACCGGCTCGGTCGGCGTGGCCCGGGGCCCGGGGTCGCCGTTGATCGCATCGGTCTGCAGGTCGACGGTGATCACCGGGATGTCCGCCAGCGGCTCGGGCGCCACGGTACCGGTGGCGAGCAGCAGTACCGTCGGCGCGGCATCGTGCGCGACATGAGCGAGCTCGCGGGTCCCCGAGCGGGGATTGACCGGGATCACCGCTACACCGGCCCGCAGCGTTCCGACCACGGCCACACACGTCTCGATCCGGGATTCGGCGATCACCGCCACCCGCGCATGGCCGGCGACCGCCGTGGCGACCCGGGCGCTCACCGCGTCGAGCTCGGCGTAGCTGAGGGTGCGCCGCGGGAAGATGAGCGCTGCCCGGTCTCCCGGGGCCGGGGTTCCGTCACCGATCGCGACGCCGTGCTCGCGTGCCCGCATCAGGCGCACAATAATGCGCGGCGGCTGCGGCGGTCAGTGGGCGGGCGGGACCCGTACGGTCCCCAATGACCTGCCGCGAGAGTCGAACACGGCGACCGGGAGCTGGGGAGTCGTCGGGTGCAGGTACTGAAAGCGAGCCTCGGTGTTCGCCGGCAGCGGGAGGTTTGCGGTCCGGTAGAAGCGTTCGCGCAGGCCGCCGGTGATCGGCGAGGAATCAACGGACAGGACGTACCGGGCAGCCTTGATCAGTGGCCGGGCGCCGATGCTCTCGACCACCGCCTGGCCAGACGGGGGGTTGACGACCAGCGTCACCGGCGAGTCGGGGGCGTAGCCGATCGAGCCGGTGGCCATCGTGATGAGGCGGAGGTTGGGCTTGCCCGGCCGGCTGGCGGCGAAATCGACCTCGGGGAACTGGACGCCGATCAACGGGCTGGCCGGGAACGTCGAGCCCGTGGCGTAGGAGATCCCGAGATCCTTGGCCGGCAGCTCCATCGTGTCCTTCTGCCCGGGTGCCATGTGGATGTCCTGGACGTAGAACACGATCCCCGATCCGTTGACCTGCAGCTGGGTGCGGATCGCCCGCGAGACCGTGCTGCCGTCGACGGTCACGGTCAGATTCGGGTGATCGAGCGGAAGGTGGTAGGTGGGCTCCGGCGCCGCGCCCCAATTCTGGACGCTGTAGTTCTGGACCACCGAGACGCCGGGGATCTGATTGACCAGCCTGCCACCGACAAAGCCGGTGCGTCGTCCCTGGGGATCGGTGAAGAGCAGATGGGGATGTTGGGCCGCGGGCGAGGTGATCCCGACCTCGATGTAGTGCAGGCGGTCGACCGCCGTCGGCTTGACGCCAGGACCGGTGGCGCCCCGCGGGGTGCAGAACGGACACGGCTGGGTCCGCTCGCCGGGTGTGGTGGGCAGCAGAGCCATCGATTTGGTGGCGGCGTCACCCTGATAGATCTCGCTTGTGTCAGACGGGTTGATGCCCCCGACGTAGCGCCACGTGTCCCGTCGGGTGTCGACCTGCACGGCACGGAGGATCCCGGGGAAGTTGTTGTCGTAGATGATGATCGCCGCGAGGCCGTTGCCGCGATCCTCCGCGGCGATCGGCGTGACCGCGTGCCCGCCGGTGCCGTCGGCCTTGAGGATGGCCAGCGTGTAGTTCTCGCGCCGCGACCGCAGCGCGTGGATTAGCGTGTTGAGGATCGCGGTCGGGCCACCGACGACCGCGTGGTCGGTGACCGCCGGCAGGTCCTGGTACGCGAAGTCCTCAGCGATCAGTGATTGCAGTTTGCGGTTGCCCTGCACCGGCAGCCCGAACGTCGTCGCAGCCCCGTAATCGCGGGAGTTGAGGTTCTGGGTGAAGAAGCGAATTGCGCTGACCGAGAAACCCGGGCAATGGCCGTTGGCCATGCTCGCGTTGATCTGGTCCATCCAGTGCGCCGCCGAGGAGGTCAGAACGCACGTCGCGCCGCCGCCCGTCTGGCAGACCTGATCTCCGAACAGGTCGTCGACGTTGGCCGGCGTCAGGTTGACCGCCCCGGCGTCGTTGCCGTAGTTCTCAAACGCGAATCCGTTGGTCCCGGGCCGAAAGCCGGAGTCGGCGACGATCGTTCCCCTCGGCACGTAGCTGCTCGCTGCGCCCGCGCTCGGGGCATTTCCCAGCAGGCTGACCTGGCGCGCGGCGGGAGTTGCCGTCGCGGTCAGCGACGTCTTGTGTCCACCCGGCCTTTGCGCCGTCGGCCGGGGGTGCGACGGTCCGCTGCCGCCGCATCCGGCGAGGATTGGGGAACCGACGGCGAGCGCGATCGCGGCCGCGGCGGGGGAGAGGAGTCGTCGCGCCCGTCCGCGCGTGACCCTTGCGCTACACGGCGCCGGCGGCATTCAGGGCGTGCTTCCAGGGCTTGGTCGTCGAGCCGCTGCTGACCATGTTGATCATCTGCCAGACGCCGCCGCCGGAGGGGTAGTTCAGGCTGACGATCCAGGTGCGATCCTCGGTGCTGAACTTCATCGCGTAGCCGCCCAGCAGCTTGGGCCAGCTGATCTTGTGACCGCTGACCGGTAGGCTGAACACGACCGGGGCCTCGCCGCCGAGGATCGATTCTTTGAGCCCCTCGCGTCCCATGGCCTTCTCCAGCCAGCCCAATGAGGCCTGGGCCGCCTTCTCGTCCAGGCGGAAGCTGAGCTCGCCCTGATCGTCGAGGGTCAGCCGCCCCGAGATCGGGAAGGGATTCATCTGGTTCTGCAGCAGGTATGAGTCTTGTTCAAGCATGGTGATCCTCCGGTTCTCGTCCGACCTGTGCTAGGGCTGCTTGGCGCCGACGATGACGATGTGGCCGTTGTTGCCCGAGACCTTGTCGACCTTCATCGCGATCGTCACCGAGCCGCCGCGGGACAGCTTGGTGTGGCATTTGAACGTGGTGCCGACCTTCATCGCGACGTCGCTGGGACAGTCGATCGACTTGGCCGGTCCGAGGTTCGTCACGGTCAGCGCCTTGCGGACGAGCCGCGTCTCGCTGCTCGGATCCACGGTCACCGAGCCGCAGGCGCTGAGCAGCAGGCCGCAGCCCAGCGCCAGCATGGCGGCATGCGTCACGCGGGGGTTGTTCATCTCAGGTCCTTTTGGGGTCGAAAGGCATGAAAACGGCGGGCGCGGGCCGCCCGGTCCCGCCGACTCGGCCGCGCCCGGTGCTGTGGACCCCGTGGGACCCGCAGCGGCGCCATCATGCACGACCACCACCGTCCGGCACATCGGGGTACCCCCCCCAATTTTTTGGTTCATGGCACGACCGTGCCAAAGACCGGGGTCGGTTCCCCGATGCGCCGTCGCCGCGGGCACGCCAGGATCACCACGTGTCGCTAGTGGAGCTCCGTCTGCGGTTGATCACCACTGAGCCCCTGGTCGGCCAGGTCGTGCTTGCGGACGAGAGCGAGGTCCCGTTCGACGGCTGGGCCGGGCTCGCCGGAGC
>JALYTU010000318.1 GCA_030854125.1 Actinomycetota bacterium
GGCCCGGGCCGAGGCCGGAGCGGGCTCGACCGCGCCGCCGGGCAGATCGGGCAGGTCAGCCATAACCGCGGCGGCCTGCTCGCGCGTCTGCGCGGCGCTGACGCGCTCGATCCGTGCTTCGAGGTCCTCGAGCGTGATGTCCCCGGCGCCAGCGTGCGCCGACAGGGCCTCGAACAGCCGCTCGCGTTCGGCGTCGCTGAGCTGCACCCGGCCCCTATACGGGAGTGACCGTGACCGCCGTGCCGTAGGCGACGATCTCGGTGAACTGCTGGCCGATCTCCGAGGAGTCAAAGCGCACCGCGACGATCGCCTCGGCCCCAAGTAGCCGGGCGTTGTCAACCATGCGGTCGATCGCGTGGCGCCTTGAGTCCTCCAGCAGCTGGGTGTACTCGGTGATCTCGCCCCGGCGCAGGGCCTTGAACGACGCCGTGACACCGCCGGTGAAGCCCATGCTGCGCACGACAAGGCCGTAACAGACGCCCAGGCTCTCGCGGATCCGCAGACCGGGCAGCTCGAGCGCTGTGGTCATCGGCAGGCCCCCGATCGCGTCTCCCTCGCTCATCCTCCCGGCAACTTATCAAGCTCATAAATGCGCCGGGCAAGCTACGGTCTCGGCATGCCCTCGCAACTCGTCGTCACCCCCGTGGCCTGCCTCGCTGCGCTCGCTCTGGCGGCGTGCGGCGGCTCGGGCGCCAGCAGCTCGTCACAGACTTCAAGCCCGACCAGCAGTGCGGCCGCGAGTGCCGCCGGCAGCGCGGCGTCGGGCAGCCAGATCAGCAATGAGGGCGTACCGATCGAGGCTGGGCCCGATCTCGCTCCGGCCTCCAGCACGCAGACCGCAACCGTGGACGGAATTCGCTGCGGCGCCACCGAGCAGCTCGCGTACCACATCCACGCTCACCTGGCCGTGTTTGACAACGGCGCGATCCGCGCGCTGCCGGCGGGCATCGGCATTCCCGGCTCGACGACCCAGCAGACCGGCCAGGGACCCGTGGCCACGGGCGGCCAGTGCATCTACTGGTTGCACACCCACACGGCCGACGGGATCATCCACGTCGAGTCCCCGACCCAGCGCATCTACACGCTGGGCAATTTCTTTGACGAATGGCATCAGCCGCTCAGCGCCGACCAGGCCGGGACCGTGCACGGCCGCATAACCGCCTACGTCAACGGGACGCTCTGGCACAAGAGCCTGCGCGCGATCCCGATCACGCCCCACGCGCTGATCCAGCTCAACGTCGGCGCGCCGGCCTCACCGCTGCCGAGCGTCACGTGGACGCAGACCGGTCTCTGAGCCGCCGGCGACGGCGTAGCTCGATCACGACGAGCACCACCACCGCGGCGAGCACGACGATCCCCAGCACCGTGCCGAGGTCGTCCACGAAGTCGACCACCGACGGCCCGACGAGATAGGCGGCGCTGCCGATCCCGGCCGCCCACAGCGCGGCCGAAACGGCATTGGTGACCAGGTAGACGGACGGCCGCGCGCGGTTGATCCCGGCCACCCACGACGGGGTGAGCATGATCGCAGCGACCGGTCGGCGCGCGAACACCTCCTCCCCGCGCTCGACGGCCCGCAGCCGCGCGGCACGCAACGGGCCGGGAGCGGTCACAAGGCCACGGCCGGCGATACGCCCGATCCACCAGCCGACGATCCCGCCCGCCGTCGCCGCGACCCAGGCGACGAAGATCACCGAGCCGAGATCGAGGTTGTGGCGCGCGGCGAGCACCCCGGCAGCGATCAGCAGCGGCTCCCCAGGCCCCGGCACGCCGACCCAGCTCGCCACCGCGCCCGCGGCCAGACTGACGTAGTCGACCTCGGGCCCGTGGAAGGGATGGTGCAGGTGGAGATGAAGGTGGATATGCAGCAGCGCGAGGACCGGCACGACGAGGGCCGTCCGGATCAGGCGCACAGATGTGGCTCCACGGCGGCGATGCTGGCACACCGCTCGGTCTCTCTGCCGGCGTGGATACCCGGGGCGGCCGATGATTGTCCATCTGGCCAATGCCCGGCACGCGGCGAGCGCCGAGGATGCGCGGCATGGCTTCCGGCTTGATCGTGTCCTATGACGGGACCGCCAACGACGACGACGCACTTGCGCTCGGTCACATGCTCGCCAAGGGAGCGCTGCCGCTGCGCTTGGCCTACGTTCGTCACTCCAATGAGTACGACCCGGCGCGCGAGGAGATCGCCCAGCATGACGCGCAGCGACGCTTGGAGCTCGGGGCGGTGTGGCTCAAGGACCCCGAAGTCGACCGCCACGTGGTGGTTGACGCGTCCACCGGCGCCGGCCTGGCCCGGCTGGCCGCAGAGCAGGACGCGGAGGTGATCGTGTTCGGCTCGGAGTACCGCACGACCCCTGGCCGCGTGGAGCCCGGCCGCCCGGCGCTGCACCTGTTGCAGCAAGGCGGCAAGGTCGCGGTGGCGGTCGCCCGCGCCGGGCTGCGGCTTGGCGGCCACGGTGAGATCGCAACGATCTCGGTCGCCCCCGGCGAGCACGATGACGCGCCTCAGCAGACCGCCGACGCGCTTGCGCAGGCGCTGGGAGCGACCGTCCTGACGGGCGAGGATCCCAGCGCTGACCTGATCATCGTCGGCTCGGCAGCGACCGCGGCCCCGGGAACGGTCGGCCTCAGTGGGGCGACGCGAGCCAAGCTGGACTCGGCCCGCAGCTCGGTTCTCGTGCTCGCGCGCGAGACGCCCATCCTGCTCTAGCTCGCGCCTCTCCCGGCCCCGCGGGGCCGTTTCCCGGAGAGAGCGCAGTGCGCCTATCCATATGTCCAGACACCCCTCACGTTTGCTGGACGCGAGGCCATGGGGCGAGACGAGGGATGAAGAGACACTCACGGACGTAGGTGCCGCCCCTATCGGGATGATCGTTGCGATCGCCGGGAACCGCGGTGCCGTACCCGTCCCAGGACAAAGGAGACCCGCACCTAATGCAGTGGTTGGCATATCCATCGTGGCTCAGCGCCGGAGACAACGCTTGGCAGATGACGGCGGCAACGCTGGTCGGGCTGATGAGCGTGCCCGGGCTCGTTGTTCTGTACGGCGGCGTCATGCAGAAGCGCTGGTCGATCAACAGCATGATGCTGACCTTCGCCGCCTTTGCCGTGGTGCTCGTCATCTGGGTCCTGTGGGGATTCAAAATGGGCTTCGGCACCCCGTGGCACGGGCTTTCGCACTCAGGGTTCTTCGGGAACTTCATCGGGATCCCCGGTGAGATTCTCGGGCACAACGCCGAACAGGGCCAGGCGGCGATCCCGCTGGCTACCACCGGCCCGAGTTTCCGCTTTCCGCAGGCAACTCTGGCCTACTTCCAATTCGTATTTGCAGGCATCACCCCGATCCTGATGCTCGGCTCGGTGCTCGGCCGCATCAACTTCAAGGCCTGGATCCCGTTCGTCGCGCTCTGGTCGTCGATCGTCTACACCGTGGATGCGTTCTGCATCTGGGGCGGCGGCTTCTTCGCCCAGCACGGCGCCGTGGACTATTCCGGTGGATACGTGATCCACCTCTCTGCGGGTGTCTCGGGCTTCGTCGCCGCGGCCGTGATCGGACCACGATTGGCACGCGATCGCGAGATCGACGCTCCCAACAACGTGGCCATGGTCGCGGTCGGAGCCGGCCTGCTGTGGCTGGGCTGGAACGGCTTCAACGGCGGTGACCCGTACTTCGCGGGTGCATCGGCGTCGGCCGCGGTCCTGAATACGAACCTGTGTACCGCCGTCGCCTTCCTCGTATGGGTCGGCTGGGACTACATGACCGGACGTAAGCCCGGCCTGATCTCCGGCGTCAACGGCATGATCGTCGGCCTGGTGGCGATCACACCAGCGGCCGGCTATGTCAACGGCTTCGGCGCGATCGCGATCGCGATGATCGCATCCACATTGGTGTACTTCGCCCTGAACTACGTCAGCCGGATGCGGCCTTTCCGTAACGTCGACGACACGCTGGGCGTGATCTACACGCACGGCTTCGCCGGCCTGCTGGGTGGTCTGCTCACGGGCGTGTTCGCGGATTCGAACATGATCGTGTACCCCGGCGTGGGCAAGACGCCGAGCATCTCGGCCGCGGGCAGCGTGATCGACGGCAGCTTCCACCTCCTCAAGTGGCAGCTGATCGCGGGTGCGTTCGTGATCGTCTGGTCGGCCTTCGGGACGTTTGTCCTGCTCAAACTCGTCGGCCTGTTCGTGCCTCTGCGAATGTCCGAGGAGAACATGGAGATCGGCGACACGGCCGAACATGGTCACGAGGTGTATCCATCCGATATCCCGTCGCTCGGGTACCCCAGTGGGGTGCCAGGGCTGGCTGCGGGGGCCGGAAAGGCATCGACGCCAACTCCGGCCGGATGACGCAGGTTCCGGTCGCACTCGCCCGCGTCCGCGTTCGGCGGGATGCAGCAGCGCACCGGCGCGGTTGAGAGCAGCCGACAGTCGGCCCCGGCCCGGGGAGTGGAGGGATCCGCTCCCCGGGCT
>JALYTU010000319.1 GCA_030854125.1 Actinomycetota bacterium
CGCCCCGGGTGACTGGCCCGCACTGGCAAGAGCGCTCGCCGCCGGTCCGCTGAGCCGACCCCCAGGCGCGAGGGTCGAATATCCGGAAGAGACCGTGCGGCGCTACTCGACCGCTGCTGCAGCCCTACGGCTTGCCGCCGCCTACGACCAGGCGCTGGCATTGCCTGCGGTTGCATAAGCCGCGATACGGATAATGTGCGCCGCATGCGCTCCGCTCGGCCGCCGATTCCTCGGGAGTTGTCGCTCAGCCTGCGCCTTCGCTTCGCGCTCACCCGCATGGTCACGGCGGTCCTGCGTCAGCTGGGGCTACGCGAGATGGTGATCGCGTACCGCACCGCAGCGCAGCGCACGGTCCGCCAGCTTTTCGAGAGGTTCGGATCGGCGCGCTACTCGCATCCAGCGCTGCACGCGATGGACCGGACCCTGGACCAGATCATCGATCGCGATGGCGGCTTCTTCGTCGAGGCGGGTGGCTTTGACGGTTTCACTCAGTCAAACACGTACTACCTGGAGCGCTTCCGTGGTTGGCAGGGAATCCTGATCGAGCCGATGCACGAGTTGGCAGCGCTGGCGCGCGCGAACCGGCCCGCGGCCCAGATTCTGCGTTACGCGCTTGTCGGTCCCGAGCACGACGGGACGGATGTCGAGATGGAGTTCGGAGACCTGATGACGTCTGTCAGCGGCCTGCACGAGAGCGATTGGAGCGACTCGGGCCTCGTACTCGGTTGGCGCGACCGGCGCACTGAACACGTGCCTGCTCGCACCCTCAGCGCGCTGCTCGACGCCACGGGCAGCCCGGCTATCGACCTGCTCTCGCTCGATATCGAAGGCTACGAGGCGGTCGCGCTGTCAGGCTTGGACCTGGACCGTCACGCGCCGGCCTGGATCCTCGTCGAGATACACGACCTCGACGCCGGCAGGGCGGCGGTCGGCGAAGTGCTTGGAGACCGGTACGTCGAGCACGGCCAAATCTCACCGCTCGATGTGCTCTATCGCCGTCTCGACGGGAGCAGCTCAAGCAGCTCTTCTGGGACCGCGCGCAGAGCGAGCACGAGCAGGCAGTAGAGCATCAGCCCCAGGGCAGCCCGCACGAATGAGCTCAGCGGTGATAGGTAAGCAACTGGAACCGTGAGGGTCGCGGCGATCAGCACCTTTCCGATCACCGGCCACGGCGGCCGGTAGGCGGGGCGGCGGCGGCCGAGCGCGACCGCGTTCAGAAGCGCCAGCGCCGTCTCCCCACCAACCGTGGCGATCGCGGCCCCCTGAGCTCCGTCCGATCCTGCGAGCACCAACGTCAGCAAAAGGCTGGCAGCCAGGGCCATGAGGTTGATGGCAAGCAGATTCCGATGCTCGCGCAGCGCCAGGAGCGCAAAGCTCCAGCCGGCGACCGTGAAGGAGCCGACCATCCCCCATGCCTGGATCGCCAGCACCGGTGCGGCGGAGGCGTACTTCGGCCCGGCGATCACAGATACGACAAATCCCGCGCCGGCACTGACCCCGAGCGCTGCCCCGACGCCGCAAACGAGCGCGGTCTGAAAGATCCGTGCCAGTGCGTAGGCGAGCCGGTCGGTGTCGTCCCGCGCCGCTCGAGAGAGAAGCGGGAGAGCGGCGCCGACGAGCAGCCCGGGGACGCTGCCTGCCACGATGAACACCCGGAACGAGACTGCGAACAGGCCGCTCTGGTGCTGGTCCGTCACAAGACTGGTGAGAATCTGGGCCGCGAAGACATATATGGTCCCGACCGCTGCTGCGAGCGAGAACACCGCTGTACTGCGTAGCAGCGGTGGCCAGCGCCGGGGGTTCAGCGCCGGACGGAGCGAGATCTGCCCTCGGACGAACACCGCGGTCGGCCAGATCAGCAGCGCGTTGGCGACCACCGAAACGGTGAGAAGGGGCAGAACGCCCCCTTTGGCGATGACCAGGGCGACCAGCCCGGCGACGAGCAGCGCCTGGCGGCCGAGCTCGAGCGCTGAGAGCGTGCCCAGCCGAAGGTGAGCTGACAGCGGAATCGAAAGCGTGTGCTGAAACACCAGCGGAACGTTGGCGAGGCTGGCAGCGACTGCGCCGAAGACCAGCGCGACGTCATAGCCGGCGGCAAGCGCGAACGCGACCGTGAGCGTCGCGCCGCCTAGCGTCAGCGCGACGCGGAGGCCGAGCAGCGTGGCCATGAACTGGCGGCGGTCCTCGCCGTGGCGCGTGGCGTACTCACGCGTGCCGTAGGTCGACATGCCGCCATCAGTGACCGCGGCAACGACGAGAACGAGCGACAGCACCGTCGTGTACTGGCCGAAGCGGGCGACTCCGAGATATCGGGTCAAAAGCGTCGCTGAGATCACTGACAGCCCAACCGCAGCTATGAAGCCAGCCATCCGGAGCACGCTGCCGCGAAGCAGCAGGCCACCGGCCCGGTGGGTGTCGAGCACGTCCGGTTCGGTCATCCGGGGAGCCTAGGGCCGTGGCCGTCGAGAGGTCCAGGCCCGCGCGTAGCTCTCCAGCGTCGCCTCGGCGGTCGCCGCCCAGGTCAGTCGCGCAGCTCGCGCGCGCCCCCGCGCCTTTAGCTCTTGTCGTCGCGCGGGGCTACGCAGCAGCTCGATGATGCGTGCCGCGATCGTCGCCGGCTTGTATGGATCGAACAGCAGCGCCGCATCGCCAGCCACCTCGGGCAGGGCCGACGCGTTGGAACTGGCCACCGGGATCCCGCGGCCCATCGCCTCCAGCAGAGGAAGCCCGAAGCCTTCATTGAAGGATGCCATCACGAAGCACTCGGCCTCTGCGTAGAGTCGCTCGAGGTCGGCGTTGCTGACGAACGGCAGGAAGGTCACCGAGGCCCCGAGCCCAAGACGAGCCACCTCGGCCTGCAGTTCGGCCTCGTGGCGGGTCGCGTTCCCGGCGAGGACGAGGCGAGCGTCCGGGAACTGCGCCGTCACTTCGGCCATGGCGCGGACCAGGCCGAGCACATTCTTGTGAGGCTTGCGAGTCCCGACGTTGAGGACCAGCGGCCCGGCCCCAAGGCCGAAGCGCGCTCGGACCGCCGAATGGTCGGGCGGTACGTCGGGGAGGCTGACCGAATGGCCCAGCAGAGTCACGTCGATTCGGTCCGCGGGAATCCCGAGGTGCCTGCGGATATCGGAAGCTCCGGCCTGTGAGATTGCGATCAGCCGATCGGCGCGGCGGGCCACCGGTGGCACCACGAGCCGCCATAGGCGGGTGGTGTTGTCGATTGCTGCGCCGGTCAGCCAGGTGGTGTCGGCGATCGTAAGGATGTTGACGGCGCGAGTCCGCAGTGGAGCGGTGAGGGCAACGCTGTGCAGCAGATCGGCCTGCCATGAGGCAAGCGCGCCGAGCACGGTCAGCTCCGTGATCGCCTTGAGCCCGGGGGTGCCGAACAGCGGATGGCTGGTCAACGTGACCTCCTGCGCCCACGAGGTCCGGGCCAGGTGCTCGCGGCCAGCTGGCGAGCAGTACACAGTGAAGCGGGTCGACGGCGCCGCGGCGACCAACTCGCCGACCAGTTCGCGCACGTAGGTGTCGAGGCCGCCCATCCCCGGCAGCAGGAAGACCGCGTTGATCGCGATCCGCTCGGGCAGGGCGCGCCTCACGCGACGATGAATTCTGCCCGGATGTTCATGGCCGGAAAGCGGAAGGCAAAGTACTTCTCGTACGTCACCTGGTGTTGATTGGCCAGCGCAGCAACGCCGATCAGCCTAAAAGCGGCCCACAGGTCAATGGTCACGTGGACGATCTCGAAGCGTACGTCGGTGTAGTGGGCGAAGCGCGGTGTGGCTAGCGAGCGGATGGCCAGAGCCGAGAAGTAGTGGCGATGGGTCGGGTCACCGTAGGCAAGCGCGGAGGAGAAATGCGGCGTACGCAGCTGTACGCGGCCGCCGGGCCGCAGGATCCGGTGCAGCTCCTCCATAACCCTCAGCGGCTCGCGGACATGCTCGATCACGTCCTGCATGAGTACATGGTCAAAGCTCGCGTCCTCGATCGGGTAAGGAAACACGTCAAGGTCGTGAACCAGGTCGGCGTCGGTGTCGCCGGAGAGGTCCAAGCCGACCGCGCCCGGATGCTTGGCCGAGCCGCAGCCGACGTCGAGGACGTCGCCGGCTCTGGAGGGCGCGAGATCAAACTGGTGCGGATCGGTGAGCAGGGCCAGGCGGTCGCGGAGTGCGGACATGGCGAGCAAGCTACCGCGGTGTTGACGACGACGGCGATGCTCGGCGTGCTCGTTTACTGGACGGGAGCGCTCCGCCACGTCGGCGCAACCCCGGGAACTACATCTCGGTCGTGTTCGGTGGACACCTCCTGAAGGGGCAAACGCGATTGATCGCTGATCCGGCGCCGATCGATCAGACGGCCCGGCCTTCGCGGGGAAGTCGACGCGCGGACCCCAATCGGTAGGCTCGAACCCATGCCCGACTCGACCTCGGCCCTCGCGAGGCTCGCCGTCACCGTCGGCGCCAACGTCGCC
>JALYTU010000320.1 GCA_030854125.1 Actinomycetota bacterium
CCGGATCCCGGAAGACGCGAAACGTGATTCCCAGCGGCCCAAAAACCTCCTCTCGCTTCGGTGAACTGAGCCAGTGGTCGACGTCGTCAACCTCGTGGAACACAAGATGCGTTGCCATTGTGTCTCGACTTTCCCATGTGAACGCTGCGTCGTGTGAGCACAGGCAAACCTAACCGGTCTGCAAGGCGGCGTGGGGTTGCGCTCGCGGCAAACCCGGCCGGCGAGTTGACGTCGTCGGCGTGGTCGGGGTCGGTCAGGACAACGGCGGTCCCGCTGTGCTCAAGGATGTAAGCGATCTCGTCGCGGTGCAAGCGAGCGTTGACCGGCACGACCACGAGACCGGCGTGCCATCCGCTGTACATCGCCTCCATGTACTCGGGCCGATTCCGCATCACGATCGCGACTCGGGCTGGGTGCATTCTCACGCACCCTAATGACAGAGCCGCGCTCTTGACAAGTGGCGGGCGCGCGATCGAACCTTCCAACCGACGGGGCTCTCCGCAGCACCGCCGGCGACCACGTCCGCGTTTCCTAGCCAGCTAACTCAACCTGGTGTCGAAACGTCCATCTCTACCGGAGCACCCCGATGAGGCTCACCAAGAACGAGGCGCTGGCGCGACTGGCAGCCTACGATCACGGAGCCTTATGCATGGTGCACGCCGAGAGAGGCGTCGACGCGGTTCCCGTGGTGTACGCAGTCGACGACGATGGCTGTGGGTACGAGCCGAATTGCGCTGGCAGCAAGACGGGAGCGCGCGAGCGGCAGCACTCGCCGGCCAACTAGCCGAGCGCTACCCGCAGTACTGGGGCGACCAGCCCTTCGTCCGCCTCCTCCTGCTGCGCGTCGTCAGCATCACCGGCTGGACCGCCACCTGCGGCTGATCAAGACGGCTAGCCCGCGCATACGGACACGCGTCAATTCGCGCCTCTACTGCACCCCCAAGAACGTGCGCACTCAACGATCGCTTCCGTCACGCCGACCGTCCGAACCACGGCGAGTGCATCGGCGACGAAGCGCCGGTCCGATAGGTGGACGTGGGACGAGTGGTATGCCGCGGTAGCAATCACGAGCAGCCGAGCCTGACGCCTGCTCTCCGTGCCGATCCTGGCGATCCCTTTCAACGAACAGAAAGCGCTCGTCTCTGCCACGCCGATCCGCGCGCCGTACATGCGATGCCATTCCGGCGGACTCACCCAGCCACTCAGCGTCGAGGGCTTGCGCTCCCGATCCTCTTCGATGAAGCGCAGCCACTCCCGCCGCCGCCTGGGCGAACGTCACCCCGGACGATGCCTCGCCCGGCGGTCCCGCACGACGCACCTCGTCCAGCAAGTCGCGCAGCCACGCTTCGGGCGGTGCGCTTCGTGTAGTAGCCCGCTGCAGGTCTCGCCCGCTCTGTCCACGCCGGCCCGATCCGCTTCTGGACCTGGCGGCCGTCGGGCAGCCGATAGCGCCCGTACCAGACCGGCCGACGCGCTCCCTCGCGCCGGAACACCGACCCGGTCGCGATCCCATCAGCCGCGCTCATCCAGACTTGCTAACCGACTTTCGCGACAAATTTGGGACAAAGTTCTGTCGCCAAACTCAGTTTGTGGCCAATAGGTGTTGAATTACCAGGCTGTTCTTGATGCCGCCGGTGGGGCTCGAACCCACGACCTACGGATTAAAAGTCCGCTGCTCTACCAACTGAGCTACAGCGGCGGGATCCCCATGATCGCGCACGTGGGGGGTTCGGCGGCGGGCGGGGTTGGATCCCGGTGATCCCGGTGATCCCTTTGACCACTTTCGGCCACCCACCCGAACCCTCAGCCGATCCGAGCGACGGTCTCGATCTCGACCAGCATCCGCGGATCGATCAGCGCGCTGACCTCGACCATCGTCATCAGGGGACGGAAGTCCGCGAAACGCTCCCCGTGCGCTCGGCCGACCTCGTCGGCCCGGGAAATATCGGTGACGTAGCAGCGGTTCTGAATGACGTCGACCAGGCCGGCCCCGAGCCGGCTGAGCTCGTGCTCGATCTTGGTGAGGATCTCGACCGTCTGCTCATACGCGCTCTCGCCGATCACCACCCCGTCCTCGCTGGCTGAGGTGGTGCCGCCGACGAGGACGAACTCCCCGACGCGGACGATGCGGGAGAAGCCGAATCGCCCCTCCCACGGTGAAGGCGGATCGCCGCCGAGGCGTTGGGTCAATGGCGGAAGTGCCGGCGGCCGGTGAACACCATCGTCGCCCCCACCTTGTCGAGAGCCTCCACGGTCAGGTGGTCGCGGACCGAACCGCCGGGCTGGATGATCGCGGTGACCCCGGCCTCGATGGCGATCCCGGGCCCGTCGGCGAAGGGGAAGTAGGCATCGGAGGCCAGCGCGCCGCCGCCGACTCCCTCCCGCGCCTTGTCGATCGCCACCCGCACGGCGTCGACGCGGCTCATCTGACCGGCGCCGATTCCGATCGTCGATAGCTCGCGCGAGATCACGATCGCGTTGGACTTCACGTGCTTGCACACCCGCCAGGCGAAGGTGAGCTCTTCCCACTCAGCCTCGGTGGGCCGGCGTTCGGTGACCACGGTCATGTCGCTGCGCTCCTCGAGCCCGGCGTCACGGTCCTGAACGAGCAGCCCGCCCATCACCTGGCGCACCTGCGGCTCGATCCTGTCCGGGGCGCGCTGCTCGCGATCGTCCAGGATCCGCGTGTTGGGCTTCGCGGACAGGATCTCGGTCGCCCCGTCCTCGTAGCCGGGGGCGAACAGCACCTCGATGAACTGCTCAGACAGCAGCCGGGCCAGTGCCACGTCCACAGGCCGGTTCACGCACACGACACCGCCGAAGGCTGACATCGGGTCGCAGGCCAGCGCGCGCTGATAGGCCTCGATCGGGCTGGACCCAACCGCCACCCCACACGGGTTGTTGTGCTTGACGATCACGCATGCGGGGATCTGGAACTCGGAGAGCAGCAGACGACCGGAGTCGAGGTCGAGCAGGTTGTTGAACGAGATCGGCTTGCCGCCGAGCTGGGCGACCATCGACAGCACGTGGGTGCGGGCCCCGACCTGCTCGTAGTAGGCGGCGCGCTGGTGCGGGTTCTCGCCGTAGGGCAGCTCGAGCACCTTCTCGAACGCGCGGACGAACAGGGGCGGGAAGTCCTCCCGCTTCTCCTGAAACCAGCGAGTGATCGCGGTGTCGTAGCGGGCCGTGTAGGCGAACGCCTCGGCGGCGAGGCTCTCACGGGTCACCATCGAGAGACGGCGGTCGGACTCGCGCAGCTCGTCGAGCACCGCATCGTAGCTGGCCGGGCTGACCACGGGAGCTGCGTAGGCGTGGTTCTTGGCCGCGGCGCGGATCATCGTTGGCCCGCCGATATCGATGTTCTCGAGCACATCCCCCTCAGAGGCGCCGCGGCTGGCCGCCGTGCGCTCGAACGGGTAGAGGTTGACGCAGACCAGATCGACCGGCTCGACGTCATGATCGGCGGCAGCCCGGGTGTGCTCCGGGTTGCCGCGCACCGCGAGCAGACCGGCGTAGAGCTTGGGGTGCAGCGTCTTGACGCGGCCGTCCATGATCTCAGGGAAGCCGGTGAAATCAGTGATGCTGCGCACCGGCAGGCCGGCCTCGCTGAGCTCCCGGGCAGTGCCTCCGGTGGAGACGATCTCGATTCCCAGCTCGACCAGGCCGCGGGCGAAATCGACCACCCCGGTCTTATCGGACACCGACAGCAGGGCCCGGGTGACCTGCACGTCAGCAGCCGCAGCGGGCTCGACGGTGCTCACCGAATCAGCGCTCCCTTCCATCGGGCTCGGACTCTAGCGGTCGATCAGGACCCGTCGCGGGTGCGCGGCGTCGAAGCGGACCCGCCCGGCGGCCAGCAGCCGCACCGCCTCGGGCAGCAGCGCGTGTTCGACCGTCTGCAGCTGCGCCAGGACGGCGTCGGCGGTCGCTACGCCCGGCAGCTCGATCGCACGCTGGAGCAGAATCGGGCCGGTGTCGACGCCGCCGTCGACGAAGAACACGGTCACACCGAACACCTGCACGCCGTAGTCGAGCGCCTGCTGCACCGCTCCGAGCCCCGGGAAGGCCGGCAGCAGCGACGGGTGCACGTTGATCACCGCCTCGGGAAACGCGGTCAGGAACCCGTCGCTGAGCAGCTGCATGTAGCCGGCCAGGACGACGAGCCTGACCCCCTGCTGCTGCAGCCAGGCGGCGATTGCCCCGTCACGCTCATCGCGGTCGGCGTAGTCCCCAGCCGGAAAGGTGGCGGTGGCCACGCCGGCCGCCCGGGCACGCTCCAACGCGCGAGCGCCGGGCTTGTCGGAGGCCACGGCGACGAGCTCCACGCCGTCGCGACCGTGGGCATGGTCGATCAGCGCCTGCAGGTTGGTGCCGGCCCCGGAGGCCAGGACGGCGACCCTCATGCCGCGCGAAGCTTGGGAAAGCGCCCTCCGGTGGAGTGCAGGCGCCCAGCGTCCAAC
>JALYTU010000010.1:0-13664 GCA_030854125.1 Actinomycetota bacterium
GAGCCGAGCTCCTGCTGTGGCGAGATCCCGGGCCCTGGGAGCCCGATGCCCGGGATCACCGGTCCCGGCGGCGGGCCGACCGGGGCGGTCCTGCTGTCGCCCTGCATCGCGCCGGGCACGGTGACCCGGACGGCCTACAACCATTACTCGATGCTGGCCAGCGTCGAGGACAGCTTCGGCCTGTCGCACATCGGTTACGCGGCGGGCCCGGGGGCGACGCCATTCGGTTCCGACATCTACAACCGCTCCTGCGGCGCGGCCGCGCCGATGGCCGCGATCGCGGCGCCGAGTCTGTTGTCGAGCGTGAGCTCTCGTGCGCGCATTGCGGTTCGCTGGTCGGCCACGACCACCGGCGGGACGGATCTGAGCTCCTACACGGTGGACGTCGTCGACCTCGGCTCGCCCAACCACCGTGCCCGGGTGCTTGCTGCGGCGACACGGGCAACCGGCCTGGTCTACCGCGCCCAGCCCGGCCATACCTACACCTTCACGGTCACCGCGACCAACCTCGCCGGCCAGTCCAGCCCGCTCAGCTCCGTTACCGTGCTGGTGCCCAGCGGTGTCCGGCCGCCGGGCGGCCATTACAGCCGCGGTTGGCGGGTGCGGCGGGTCCGCGGGGCGGCGTGGCGCGGGTGACCCTCGACGGTCGCTCACGGGTGCTCCGGCTGCACGCGCGGGGCCGGTTGCGGGTTCGGCAGGTCATCTTCCGCGGCTTCGTTCGCGTTGGCCGCCACCGCCTTACCGTGCAGGTTCTCCGCGGGACGGTGACGCTCGAGGGCGTTGCTATCGCCGGCCGACGTTCCTGACCTCACGTTCCCGCGCCTCGGAGCGTTTGATGGGTATGAGCAACCACCGTTTCACCATCTGCGAGAGCCCGATCGGGCCGCTGACCCTGACCGGCGACGGCGCCGCCCTCACCGGCCTCTGGTTCCCCGGCCGCGGCCCGGCACACGACGAGGCCGACCACCGCCCCGCGGACTTCGTGGCGGCGATTGAGCAGCTCGACGCGTACTTCGCCGGCGACCGCCGCGACTTCGATCTACCCCTGAGCCCCCGCGGGACGCCGTTTCAGCGCCGGGTATGGGCTGCCCTGCTGGCGATTCCCTACGGGCAGACCACCTCGTACGGCGCGCTCGCGCAGGTCCTCGCCAACGACGCGGGCGGGGCGTGGGTGTCGCCCCGGGCGGTCGGCGCGGCCAACGGGGCCAACCCGGTCTCGATCATCGTCCCCTGCCACCGGGTGATCGGCTCCGACGGCTCGCTGACCGGCTACGGGGGAGGTCTGCAGCGCAAGCGGGCGTTGCTCGATCTCGAGACGCGCGAGACCGGCGGGGAACTCCGGGCCGGCTGGGAGCATCGCCAGATCGCCCTGCTCTGATCGTCCCTACGCTGTACCGGCGACGCCGATCAGGTTTCCTTCGGGATCGGTGAACCGTCCGACCACCAGCGTGCCGGGTGTGCCCTCGGGGCCCAGCTCGCGCGCTCCGCCGAGGCTTTCGGCTTTCTGCAGCGCGGCCTCCACGTCCAGGACGCCGATGTAGAACAGCACGCGCCGCTCGTACCCGTCGCCACCGCCGACACCACCGTTGATGGCGGCCGCGTCACCAGCCGCGCTTCCATCGACGAATCCGTAGTTCCCCCGCTGGGAGACGGCTTCGGTCGCAGCGTCGCGGGTCTCGAAGTCCCACCCGAACAGCTCGGCGTAGTAGCTCCGCAGCCGAGATGGGTTGTTGCCGATGATCTCGAAATGCACGACTGGGTTTCCCATGATCATTTCCTCCTCCGCGAGGCAGCGCGGCGTTGACGTGTCTCCTTACCCTGGTGGGATTGGTTGTTAAACACAACTAACGAGTGCTTGTTATGAACGAAGGGGTAGAATCGGGAGATGGCCACGACCCGTAGCTACGGCGATGCGTGCGCGCTCGCTCGGGCTCTCGACGTTGTCGGAGAGCGGTGGGCCCTGCTGATCGTGCGCGAGCTGCTCTTCGGTCCGCAGCGTTTCTCTGACCTGCGGGGCGCGTTGGCGAACGCGAGTTCGAACCTGATCGCCGATCGGCTTCGCGAACTCGAGGGCCGCGGTGTGATCCGGCGTCGCAAGCTGCCGCCTCCGGCCGGGTCATCGGTCTACGAGTTGACCGACTGGGGACGGAGGCTCGAACCCATCCTGCTCGCACTGGGCCAGTGGGGCGCGATCGTCCCGCTCCCCTCAGAAGCGACGCTCAGCGCGTCCTCCGTCATGCTCTTCCTGCGCGGCACCGTCCACCCGCAGCCTGAAACGTCCTCCACCGTCTATGGCCTGCAACTCGATGATCGGATGTGGACCGTCCGGACCGTGGATGGGGAGATAGACGTGCAGTACGGCGAAGCCGATGACGCGGATGTCGTTCTTCGCACCGACCCCCAGATGCTCAACGCTCTGCTCAACGAGCCGCACGCCCTGGATGCGGCCCTTGCCGACGCAACCGTGATCGTCGAAGGCGACGTATCGGCACTGCGAGAGCTGCTCCGCGCCGCCCTCGGTCAGCTCCCGCTGCCGAAGGCTGCGTCCACGATCGCCTGCGCGGCCGGACCGTAAGGCGGCGAGAACGCCTCGATCATGTCTCCCTCGCCGCGCACGTACACGGCGCGAAGGTTGGAGAACTCACGGAAGCCCTCGATCCCATGGTGGCGGCCGGTCCCGCTCTGGCCCACGCCACCGAAGGGCAGGGAGGGCAGGGCGCCGTGGACCGCAGCACAGTTGACACACGCTCCTCCCGAGGTCGTGCGCTGGAGGATCGCATCGGCAAGCTGCTGATCGTGGCTGAAGACGTACAACGCCAGCGGCCGCTCGCCGGCGTTGATGTAGTCGGTCGCCTCCTCGAGCGTCTCGTAGCCCTTGACCGGCAGGATGGGCCCAAAGATCTCCTCCTGCATCAGGGCCAGGTCATCGGGCGGATCCAACACGAGCGAGAGTGGCAGCTGGCGTGTGGTTGGGTTGCCTTCACCGTCCTCCTCGAGGAAGCGCACATCGCAGCCGCGCTCGGAGGCATCGCCCAGCAACCCCTCGATCCGCTCCATGTGTCGGCGAGAGATCATTCCCGTACAGCTCGGCGAGCTCGAGTACCCGGACATGGTCTCGCGCGCGTAGTCGATCGCCAGCTGCGCGAACTTCTCGAGCTGATCGCGGGGCACCAGGCAATAGTCGACCGAAATGCACATCTGGCCGTTTTTGAGCGCCTTGGTGGCCAGGATCTGATGCACGGACTCGGCGTCGACACTGTCCGGGGCGACGATGACCGGGCATTTCCCGCCCAGCTCCAGCGTGACCGGGACGAGCTGCTCGGCGGCCGCGACGGCGATCTTGCGGCCGACGCCGGGGCTGCCCGTGTACAGCAGGTGGTCCCAGCGAACATGGGTGAAGGCCTGAGCCAGCTCGAGCCCTCCGACGACAACATCGACGCGATCCCGGTCAAAGGTGGCGTGCACCATGTCGCGCAGAAGTTCGGCGCACGCGGGGGTGAACTCCGACGGCTTGATGACGACCCGGTTGCCGGCGGCGAGCATCTCCACCAGCGGGCCGACCGAGAGATCAAAGGGGAAGTTCCACGGCACGATGTTGCCGACCACTCCCTTGGGCTGAGTCTGGACGTAGGCGCGGCCAGACCCGTAGAGGGTC
The DNA here is from genome assembly GCA_030854125.1 of Actinomycetota bacterium. Taxonomy (GTDB): domain Bacteria; phylum Actinomycetota; class Thermoleophilia; order Solirubrobacterales; family Solirubrobacteraceae; genus Palsa-465. The sequence goes on from JALYTU010000010.1 coordinate 3,656, forward strand.
GGATCGACCGCCCTCGGCTCGGGCTCCATCCACCCGCTCAGCTGCTCGGCCGCATAGGCTGCGCGGCCCGCGGGACCGAGCACCTCGATCAGGTCAGCGGCCAGCGCAGGGTGAACGCCGAAGTCGTTGCTCATCGCTGCCTCGATCTCGGAGCGGTGGTTGATGAGCATCCCGGCCAGCGCGCCGAGCAGACTCTGCCGCTCTTCGAGGCTCGGGAACGGATCGGCCAGAAAGGCGGTTCGCTGGCGCTCGACGATCGCGCCCAGTTCGGCGATGGCCGCCTCATCGTCGCTCCTGGGACTCGCCTGATTCTCGACGATGGCCATGCTCTCTCTCCTGGTCGCTGGGCTCTGCCGGGGTCAAGCCTACGCTCGCCAGAAGCCGCGGTCCAGCCCGTCGGCGGAGGGGCACCCCCGTCTATCTGAAGGTCGTCAAGACCCGGCGAGCGAGCTTCCGGGTGGCCGTAAGGCGCCGGTTGGCGATCCCGACCTCTTCCACGATCCCGTGCTGGAGCTTGAACACGCCGGTGCTGGCAGGCCCTCGGAGCAAATGCCAGAAGTTTCTGCCGACCCGGTATCCGCTGCCGGTCCCAAGGCGGCGCAGCGCGGTCGCTCTGGCGTCCGGATGCACCCCGCGGAGCGAGTAGCGGCGATCTGCGGTCAACACCAGAATCGCTTGATCACGCACCTCTCGTCGGACCCATCAGACGGTCATCGAAGGGCGCCAGCGGCTTGATCAGCGGCGCGAGTAGTTCGGCGGCGCGCTCGGTGGTCAGCACTGCGCCGGGGTCGAGTTTGATCAGTTCGTGTTCGGTCTCGTCGTACTCCCACACGTTCTCTCCCACGAGGCGACAGCGCTCGTCGTAGGGCCAGAGCATGACGACGCGACCCCTGAGCAGGTACATCGCATCGCCGTCGGCGTCGATTCCGCCCGCCACCAGCGCGGAACCGAGCGTCTGCTGATAGCCGACCATCGTGCTCACGACCATCCAGTCGCCGACGGCGATCGTCTCGCTCTCGTTGTAGAAGATCGACTGGTTCGTCTCGGCCCAGTGACGGTAGAGCGGCTCCACCTGCTCGCGACCCGCGAGCGTCATCGGCGGCTGGCCGCGCATGTTGAAGCGGTACACCGGGTGCTCGACGGTCATCTCCGGGGCGAAGATCTCCTCAAAGCGCCCGGCATGCTCCAGGTTGCGATGGCGGTCGTAGGCCTGCAGGAGATACCGATGGCGGGGGTTCTCAGTGACCTCGATCAGCTGCTGCACAGCGATGTTGGTCTTGGTGATGTCAAGCTGCCTGACGTCGATCGTGGCCAAAACGTCTGCTCCTTGTGTCGATGCGTTCGATGTGTGCGTGACGTGATGATGCGGGCGCCAGGTGCTGCTCGGTCAGTGCGGGCCGAGTTCGACGCTTTGGCTGTGAGGATCGATCAGGATCTTCGCGTGCCGCTCGGGGCTTCCGAGCGCCTCGAAGGCTGCCGCCACCCCCGGGAGCCCGACGGTGCCGGTGACCAACGGGGTGGCCCGCAGCTCGCCCTCGGACAACATGTGGAGCGTGTCGCGGAATTCGAGCGGCGTGTAGCCGACTACGAATCGCAGGTCGAGCTCCTTGTTGATCGCCATCGAGGGACGGATCGTGTCCTCGCCCATGCAGACGCCGACGACAACCACCCGCGAGAACAGCGGGGCGGCCGCGGCGATTCCGTCCAGGATCCCCGGCAGGCCGACGCACTCGAAGACGACCGGGCGTTTGGGCTTGATCCCCAGCGTGTCGATCGTCCGCCACAGGTGCTGCCACGGCACGGGGAGGCGTTCTAGCTTCTCCATCGTGGTCAGAGCGAGCTCTACCGCGGCCGGCAAGGTCGTGATGTGGTCCTCGTTGGCCGCCTCGTACGGCGAGGCCTGCGCGGGATCCACGACGATGTCGGCGCCGCATTCTGTCGCCAGCCGCCGGCGCGCCGCTGAGAAGTCGCTTGCCACGACCGTCCGCACGCCGCGCGCCTTTAGGGCGCAGATCACCGCCAGTCCGATCGGCCCACATCCGATCACCACGGCGACGTCGCGCTTAGCAATTTCGCTGCGCCGGACCGCATGCCACCCGACCGCCAGCGGCTCGGTGAGCGCGCTCAGGTCCGGGCCCAGCCCGTTCGGAACGGGCATCATCAGGGCCTCCTGTACGAGCACCTGTTCGGCGTAGGCGCCCGGCGCCGCGGCCGAGAGCCCCGTGGCGTGAACGGCCCCGGCGTGTCTGATCAACGGCAGCGCGACCACGTGAGAGCCCACTGGTACGCGCTCGCGGCAGCCGGGACCGTATTCGGCGATCTGACCGCAGAACTCGTGGCCGAAGACCACGCTCTGGTCAGAGCGCATGAAGGCGTCGTAGCCGACCTCGGTCATGACCCCGGCCAGTTCGTCGCAGTGATGCCTGGCGTGCAGGTCAGACCCGCAGATTCCACAGCGCAGCGTCTCGAGCAGAACCTGGCCGGTTGACGGGAGCGGCGCCGGCAGGTCCGCGACTTCAAGCTCAGCCGCCCGGCAGGTCACCGCCCTCATGCCGTCACCGCGCCTGGTTTCTCGGACACAAGGCCTCCTGAGTGTGTAGTGATTGATTGGGGACGTTCGTCTGTCGTTACTGGAGGCGCCGGGCTGCGCTGCCACGCGGTCAGGACAACCGATGGTCCGCCCGCTGACGCAGGCCGGGTGCGAGACGTCCGCCCACTGCCCCCAACCCCGCGCCGACAACCGCGGCCACCACAATCAGCAGCGCAGGAAAGCTGCCCAGGGACACGCGCGAGTGGGTGCCGGCGGCCGCATGTACGACCAGCAGCGCGACGCCGTAGATCACGCCGCCGACGAGACCCCGGGTCAAACCCCGCCCAGGCCGCACCACTCGAGACGCCGATGAGCATCCCTGCGACACCGCCGATGACCGCCGATTGGTGCCCGGGCGAGGAGCAATTGCTCGGGGCGTGAACGCTCGCGCAGAAGGTTGGGCAGGTGGGCCACGGTCTCTTCCATCCTCGGACGCTCGGGCTCACTTCGCTCTCCTCAGCTCTAAGCCTGCCACCAAACTGACAGTAGTGTCGGTTACGCTAGCGTAACCAACGGTCCGGAGGGGCGTGGACTGCCCACCCGCGAACTGCTCTGCTCCGAATCAGCCCGTTCACTCGCGCGTCTCGACCCCAGCTCGACGAGGCCGTCGACTTCGTCGCCGTCGGTAGCGACGGCTTGTGCTCTACGGTTCGTTGCCGATGCGGCCGCCCACGGCGCCAGGCCTTCGTACCTCCCTCCGGACCGGGCGCCACGGCGGGTCGTCAACGGCGCGCTGACGAGTCCGACGGGCTGGCCGCCCAGCCAGTTCCGTCACTGAGAAACCAGCGCGCCTGGGCGAGCAGGCGTTCGACCGGGTATCGCTGCGGGTCGGTGAGGATCAGACGCGCATACTCGTCGGCGATCGCCGACAACGTCCAGGCGGTCAGCTCAGGATCGGGAGTCGCGCGCCCCGGGGTCAGTCCCGGACGCACGGCGTCCGCGAGCTTGGCGAGGATCGCGCCGCGACCGCGCTGCACGCGACGGCGCAACGCTTCGGGTGCACCCTCGGGGGGCATCAGCACCAGCCGCCAGGTGTCGGGATGGCGCTGTACCGCAGTCAGGTAGGTCCGGAGACTGGCCACCATCAGCTCGATCGGATCTCCGGTGTCGAGATCGGTCAGCGTCGACTCCCATACCTGGGCCCGGGCTCGTGCCAGCTCACGAGCCACGAGCGCTCCGAGCAGGCCGGTGAGGTCCCCGTAGTGCTCGTAGACGATCGGGCGCGAGATCCCGGCGGCTCGAGCCACCGATTGAATGGTGACGGCTGCGAAGCCGCCCTCGGCCACGAGGCTCGCGGTGACATCGAGAAGCTGTTCGCGGCGCTCGGCGCTCGACATTCGTGGCGACCGGCGAGTGGGCTGATCTAGCACGTCCGGGATGTTACGCCCATGAGGTTACGTTCGTGTAACCTGCGGGCCGTGTAACCGTGAGGACGGGGAGGAGCCATGGGTCAGGAACAGCAGACGTGACTGCACGCGTCAGCGCCGTTGGACGCGTGATGGCGGTTGGCGCGCTGCTGCTCGGGGCCGTCGTCGTGGCCGCGATTGTGCTTCTCCCGGCGCCCCGCTACACGGTCAACGCGCACTTCCAGAACGCGAGCGGCCTCGTCACCGGTGACCTCGTGCTGATCGGGCCAGCCAAGGTTGGCACGATCGACTCGATCGGCCTGACGCCCGATGGCGCCGCCAACATCAGGCTTTCGCTCGACAACAGCGTGGGTCGGCTGCACCAGGGAACGGTGGCGAGGATCTACGAGGACTCGCTGTCGGGGATCGCCAGCCGCTACGTCACCTTGGAGCCGGGCGCACGGGTGGCTCCGCCGATACCGGATGGGGGCACGATCGGCGAAACGCACACCTACTCAATGGTCGCGCTGGACACGATCTTTGACACCCTCAACTCCCGCACCCGGACGGGTCTGCGCGACGTGATCGCGGGCGAAGCGGCATCGCTGCGCGGGCGAGGCCAGGCCGCCAACCGTGCGCTGGCCTACCTCGCGCCGGCGCTTCAGAGCACGAGCCAGGTGACAGCCGAGCTGGCCCGCGACCAGCCGACCTTTGATCAGCTCGTCGTTGACGCCGGACGCACGATGCAAACGCTCGCCGGCCGCAGCCAGCAGCTCAGCCGCCTGATCACTGACACGAGCACCGCGACCGGAGCGATCGCCAGCCGGGCTGTGGCTCTGCAGCGGGCACTGTCACTGTTCCCGCCGACGCTACGCCGCTCGACGACGACCTTCACCGGGTTGAGGTCGACGCTCGACGCGCTCGACCCGCTCGTGGCCGCGACCAAGCCGGCGGCTCGCCGGCTGCCCGAGTTCGCCACGCGCTTGTCCGCGCTGACCCAGGTGGCGATCCCGACCGTGGGTGCACTGGACGCGCTGATCCACAACCGCGCCGGAACCGGCGACCTCACCCAGCTCGCGCAGCAGACCCCGGCACTGGCCGCCATCGCCAAACCGGTATTCCCGCGGATGGTTCACGAGTTCAACGCCTCACAGACGCAGCTCGACTACCTGCGCGAGTACGCGCCAGACGTCGTCGCCGCGCTGAGCAACCTCGGTCAGGCCGGGGCCTATTACGACGCCAACGGCCATTACGTGCGCACCCAGCCGGCCCTGTTCCCGTTGACCATCGACAGTCATAACCAGCTCACGATGCAGTTCCCCGGCCAGCGCTACCAAGGCCTGCAGGTCATTCGTAGCCGCTGCCCCGGCGGCGCCGTGCAGCCCGCCCCCGACGGCTCGGCCCCGCGCGCAATCGTTGGCTGTTCCCCGAGCTCGGTTCCGCCCGGCCCATGAGACGCGTTCTGGCCGCCGTGACCGTATTGCTGATCGCCGTCGGCGTCTTCATCAGTACGGGCTTCTCCAACTCGCACCCCCGCGTCTACCTCGTGCGGGCGATCTTCGACGACGCCTCGTTCGCCGTCACCGGCGAGGACGTCCGCGTGGCGGGCGCCAATGTCGGAACGATCCAGTCGCTCGGGGTGACCGCGGACAAGCGAGCTGCAGTGACGATCGCGATCACCGATCCTGGGTTCGAACCCTTCCACGCCGACGCGCACTGCGCGATCCGCCCACAGTCGCTGATCGGCGAGGAGTACGTCGACTGCGATCCGGGCCGGGTAGGCGTCCCCACGCTGACCGCGATCACGCACGGGCCGGGTAGCGGCAGCCACTACCTCTCGGTGATGCGCACGAGCTCCCCGATCGACTCCGACATCGTCCAGAACATCTCCACCCAGCCTGTGCGCCAGTCGCTGGCCCTGATCATCAACGAGTTCGGGACCGGGCTGGCCGCGCGTGGCTCAGACCTCAACGCCGCGATCCGCCGTGCCAATCCGGCGCTTGGCGCCACCGATCGCGTCGTTCAGATCCTCGCGCATCAGAATCGCGTGCTCGCCGCGCTGGCCCGGGACTCCGACCGCGTGCTCTCCCCGCTCGCCGTTGTCCGCCGGCACCTGGCCGGGTTCGTCACTCAGGCCAACGCGACGTCGGTTGCCAGCGCGACGCGGGCCCGCTCGACCTCCGCCACGTTTCGGCTGTTCCCGCGCTTCCTCGCGCGGCTGCGCCCGCTGATGGGCGACCTCGGCGCACTCACCCAGCAGGGCACGCCACTGATGACCAGCCTCGGGCAGAGCGCCACGGCGGTCGGGCGGCAGTTCGCCAGCCTCACCCCGTTTGCGGTTCAGGCGCGTCGCGCTCTGATCAATCTCGGCGCCTCAGCCGCCGAGTCTCAGCCCTCCCTAATCGCCACCCAGCCACTCGCCAATCGCTTGCTCCGGCTGGGCACCTCAGGGGCGCCGGCCGCCGCACTGCTTGACCGGCTCACGCGCAGCCTGGACAGGACGGGGGCGATCGAGCAGCTGATGAACCTGCTCTACAGCGGCGCGGTGGCGGGCAACGGCCTCAACAGCCTCGGGCACTTCCTGCGCGCCGAGCCGCTGGTCTCCAGCTGCACCTCCTACCTGACCCACCCGCTGGCTGGGTGCTCGGCGAACTTCGCCGGCGCGGGCACCTCCCGGCCAGCGGCGACGCGGGCTGCTGCTGTCATGAACCGCGTGGTCGTCGCCGCCGTGCAGACCGCACAGCCCAAGGCCGCCCCGGGATCCAACCTGCAGGGGCTGCTCGGCTACCTGCTGGGGAGCCGGCGATGAACCGGACCGGCCGGAATCCGAGCGCGCTCGGCAACCCGATCCTAATCGGCGCCCTCACCGTGCTCGTCGCCGTGATCGCAGTCACCCTTGCCTACAACGCGACGACCGGTCTGCCGTTCGTGCCCACCTACACGCTGCACGTGCGGGCGGCCAACGCCAGCGAGCTTCAGCACGGCGATGAGGTGAGCCTCGGCGGAGCGCTGGTCGGTGCGGTCAGCTCGGTGACCGCAGCGCGCGGACCGGCAGGACTGCCGATCGCGTTGCTGAACCTGCAGCTGCGCCAGTCGGTGCAGCCGCTGCCGGTCGACTCGCGCTTCACCGTCCGGCTCAAGGCGAGTATCGGCCTCAAGTACCTGCAGATCACGCTCGGGCGCTCGCGGGCGGGACTGCGCGACGGAGCCACCGTGCCGTTGAGCAACTCCGGGACCGAGGTCGACTTTGACCAGGTGCTGTCGATGTTCACACCACCGACGCGCATCGGGATCCAGCGCTCGACGATCGGCTTCGGGGAGGCTCTGGCCGGGCGGGGCAGCGATCTCAATAGCGCCTTCCGCGCCTTCGTACCGCTGTTCAACGACCTCGGGCCGGTGATGGCCAACCTGGGCTCCGGCCACACGAATCTCGCCGGCTTCTTCGGAGGCCTTGAGCGTTACACCAGTGCGCTGGTCCCCGTCGCCGGTGTCCAGGCGACACTGTTCTCCAACCTCGACACCACCTTCCGCGCGCTGGCCGGAGTCGCGACGCCCTACCTGCAGGACACGATCACCCAGACGCCGCCGACGTTCGCCACCACGATCACCGACGCCCCGGTGATCGGCCCCTTCCTACGCGACACGGCCGCTCTGTTTCACGACTTCCGGCCCGGCGCACGCACCCTGACGCACAGCGCGCCCGTCCTGGCCGCCGCTTTCACCGTGGGCACGCAGAACCTGCCTGGGACCGCAGCGCTTGACCGGCGCACGGTGGCGCTCTCCCAGACGGTGGCCGGCTTCGGGATGACCCCCGCCGTGCAGGGCGGCCTGGAACGCCTGTCGCTGACGGCAGAGAGCCTGCGGGCTCCGCTGGCCTTCCTGACCCCGGTCCAGAGCGCCTGCAACTACGTCACCTTGTTCCTGCGCAACACGGCCAACCTCCTCTCCGAGCGCGTCCATCAGGGCGGGTTGCTGCGCTTCGTGCAGGTCGCGATCCGCGACCAACCGGGCTTTGAGTCCTCGCCCGCGAGCCGGCCCTACACTGGCCCCGGTCACGGCTCCTCGGGCCCGCTGCACGTCAACCCGTACCCGGCCACGGCGTCCCCAGGCCAGATCGCGGAGTGCGCGGCCGGGAACGAGCCGTACCTGCAGCGGCCGGTGCTCGGCAACCCCCCCGGCGCTCTCGGTCTCAGCACCGAAACGACCAAGCGAGGCGCGCAATGATCCGCCGCCGCGCGCGTGTCCGGCGCCACCAGCCGCGGGTATCCGCGCTCGCGGCCGGCCTGGCCGCAATCATCGTCATCGGCGCCGCCTGCTACCTCGTGTTCGGCGGCAGCCTGCCGTTCAGCGGCTCGCCGTTCGTGCTCCGGGCAACGTTCACCGCGCAGACCGAGCTGCACCTCGGCTCCCCGGTCCGGATCGCCGGAGTCAACGTCGGCAGCGTGACCGCAGTGGACCGGATCCCAGGCTCGCAGGACGCGGCCACAGTGGCCATGGCGATCGACCCCAGCGGACTGCCGATCCACGCCAACGCCACACTCGACATCCGGCCGCGGCTGTTCCTGGAGGGTAACTACTATGTCGACCTGCACCCCGGCACGCCGCAGGCGCCGAGCGTTGGCTCCGGGGGGATGCTGCCGACGGCCAACACGACCGGTCCCGTCCAGCTCGACAGGGTGCTCTCGGCCCTGCGCTCGGACTCTCGCACCAACCTGCAGACCCTGCTGCAGGGGTTGGGGTCGGCGCTCAACGCGACCCCCACCGCCGCGCAGGACGTCGGTCAGGATCCGACCCAGCGAGGGCTGACCGCAGGGCAATCGCTGAACGACAACCTGCGCTACGCCGGGGGGGCGTTTCGGGCCTCGACCATCGTCAACGCGGCGCTGCTCGGCCAGCAGCCCCACGATCTGTCCGGTGTCGTATCGGGCTCGGCCCGGGTGTTCGGTGCGCTGGCCTCACAGCAGAGTCACCTCAGCCATCTGGTGCTCAGCTTCGACACCACGATGGCGGCGCTCGCCGCCCGCCAGCGTGATCTCAGTCAGACGATCGCGCTGCTGCCACCGTGGCTGAGCGCGACCAACAACGCGCTGGACCCGCTGCAGGCCTCGTTCGGTCCCACGCGAAGCTTTGCCCACCTGCTGCGCCCGAGCATCGAGCAGCTCGGGCCGACGATCGATGTCGGTCTCCCCTGGCTGGCCCAGTCCACAGCGCTGTTCTCGCGCCCGGAACTGGGTCGGCTGCTCACCTCCCTGACTCCCGCGGTGCAGGGCACCGGGGCAACCCTCGCAGCGAGCCGAAAGCTTCTGAGTGGCTCGGGCGAGCTCGCCCTCTGCTTCCTGCGCGACATCCTGCCGACGGGGAACCAGCGGATCCTCGACCCGCCCGTGACCACCGGTCTGCTCACCTATCAGGAGCTGTTTCAGTCCGCGGTGGGGCTGGCCGGCGCCACCGGCAACTTTGACGGCAACGGGCGCTATGTGCGGACGACGACCGGCGGCGGCGCGACCCGCGTGGCCACCGCCGGGCTGGGCCACGAAGGCCCGTTGTACGGCAATGCCGTGCTGCCCTCGCTCGGGACACGGCCAGCCAACCCGGGGCAGGCCCCGCCCGTGCGCCGCACTGTGCCGTGCTCTCGCAACCCGGCCCCCAACCTCAACGGCGCTGTCACCGGAGCAGGGCCGTGAAGCGGGCGATCGTCACCCACCGGTTCGACCTCGCCGCGATCGCGGTGCTCGTCGTGGCGGCCATCGGAGTCAGCGGCTACATCCTCCTGCACCAGCCCGCGTTTCAGTTCGGACAGAGCTACTACACGGTCAACGCCCAGTTCGCGACCGCAGCCGCCGTCATCGAGGGGCAGGGACAGGCGGTGGCGATCGCCGGAGTGCAGGTCGGGCAGGTCGGAGGCGTGCACCTCCAGGACGGCCGCGCCGTGGTGACGATGAACATCGACAAGCAGTACGCGCCGATCTATCGCGACGCGACGGTCCTGCTGCGACCGCGCACCCCGCTCAAGGACATGTACCTCGAGCTCGATCCCGGCTCGCGTGCCGCCGGCCGGGTACCGGCGGGCGGC
>JALYTU010000010.1:13674-16146 GCA_030854125.1 Actinomycetota bacterium
GTGCCAGCCGGCGGCACGATCGGTCCCGCCAACACGACGCCCGACGTCAACCTGTCAGAGATCCTCTCCTCGCTGGACGCCGACACGCGTAACTACCTCCTCTTGCTGCTCTCCGGTGGCGCGCAGATCTTCCACGATCACGCCGGCCAGACCGGTGCGGCACCCACCCCCGCGGCGGTCGCGGCGCTGCGCTCGACCCTGAAGCGCTTCGCACCGCTGGACCATCACACGCGCACCCTGACCGAGCTGCTCGCCGAGCGTCAGCGCAACATCCGCCGCGCGATCCACAACTTCCGCCTGGTGATCGGGGCCCTGGGCGGCGTCGAGAACCGGTTCGCCTCCCTGATCAGCTCCTCGGACACCAACTTCAGCGCGATCGCGTCCCAGGACGCGCAGTTGCGCTCGACACTCTCGCTCTTTCCCGGCACCCTGCGCCAGAGCATCACGACGTTCAACGGCGTCAGGCAGTTCGCCAACGCCAGCGCGGTGACATTGTCGCGGCTCCAGCCCTTCGCGCGCAACCTCGGGCCGGCCCTGCACGCCTCGCGGCCGCTGTTCCGCGACACAACGCCGGTGATCGCACATCAACTGCGGCCCTTCGCGTTCGCCGTCCAGCCGGTGGCCAGGACGCTGGCCCCGGCGTCGACCCGCCTGTCTCGGACGATCCCCGCGCTCTCGCGCTCGGTATCGGTGCTCAACTCCCTGTTCAACACGCTGGCCTACCGCGGGCGCGCAGGCGCGCCGAGCTATCTCTTCTGGGGCGCCTGGCTGGCCCACATCACCAACAGCCTGGTCTCAGCGCAGGATGCCAATGGCCCCGTCATTCAGGGACTGTTCACCGGCACCTGCGCCCAGCTGGACTTCTTCGAGGGTCAGCTGCAGCCCAACAACCAGCCGCTGGGCGTCATCCTTGACCTGCTCAACGGGCCCGCCCTCTCGTCGCTGCCCGGGGTCACCCCGATCCCCGGGACGACGCAATTCAGCTGCCCGACCGTGAAATGAGCAAGCAGAGGCCCAGCTCGATCGCGATGCTGACGATGGTCGCGTTCGCCGCGTCCTGCGTCGGCCTGCTCATCTTCCTGTGGCTGTCCTTCGGCGGCGCGCTGCCGCTCGCCGCCCAGGGCTACCGGTTCAGCGTCGAGTTCGATGAGGCCGTTGAGCTGGGCAGCCATGCCCAGGTCGATATCGCCGGGGTGCCGGTGGGAACGGTGGTCAGCGTCGGGCTCGACCGTCGCGCCGGACTGACGCGAGCGGTGATCCAGATTGACCACCGCTTCGCTCCGCGCCCGGCCGACACGCGGGCGATCCTGCGTTCCAAGACGCTGCTCGGCGAAACCTACGTCGAGCTCTCGCCCGGTAACCCAACCGGTCCCAGGCTGCCCGACGGCGGCACGCTGCCTCGCGCGCAGGTGGCGCCCACCGTGGCCCTCGATCAGATCTTTTCGGCCTTCGATCCGGCGACACGGCGCGCGTTTGAAACCTGGATGCAGCAGTCAGGAGTGGCGCTCACTAACCGCGGTCAGCAGTTCAACGCCGCGCTGGCCAACCTCTACCCGTTTGCCACCAACGTCGACTCGGTCCTGGCCGTGCTCAACCGCCAGTCCGCGGCGACGAGCACGCTCCTGCGCGACGGAGGTCAGGTGTTCTCGGCCCTGGCCCGCTCACCGGCCCAGCTGCAGAGCTTCGTCCGCAACAACAACGCACTGTTCGCGGCCACCGCAGGCCGCGACCGCGCGCTGGCGGCGACCTTCCAGGCCTTCCCCGCCTTCCTGATCGGGACCCGCGCCACGATCACGCGCGTAACCCGGTTCGCCAACGCGACCCGGCCGCTGATCAACGAGCTGCGGCCCGCCGCGGTCGCGCTCAACCCGGCCCTCAGCAGGACCGTCGTACTCGCGCCCGAGCTGCGCAACCTGTTTACCGACATCGGGCCGCTGACCCGCGCCTCACGTCAGGGCTTTCCGGCTCTGGAGCGATTCCTGCGCGAGAGCGTGCCGTTCTTCGGTCGCCTCAAGCCCTACCTGGGCGGCCTCGTGCCCGTCCTCAACTACGTCAACGTCTACCGACGCGAGCTGGCCGGGTTCTTCGCCAACAGCACCGCCACCACGCAGGGGGTGCTCGGCTCCGCGGACGGACGCAACCGTCACTACGTGCGGATCGCCAGCCCGATCAACCCGGATCTGCTGACCCCGTACCAGACGCGGCCCTCGACCAACCGGGCCAACCCGTACCTGCAGCCGGGCGGCTATGACCAGCTGGCCACCGGCCTGCCCGTGTTCGGCTCCTGGCTGTGCACCGGCCACGCGCTGCCCACCCTGTCACCGTCGCTCGACGGCATACACACCATTGTCACCGGCACGACGATCACGCTCACTCAGCTACTCTCGCGCTACTACTTCACGCCTGACCCGTCCGGCCCCCCCTGCCGAGCCCAGAGTCCGCTCGGTGCCGCGACCACCGGTCAGGCCCAGT
>JALYTU010000321.1 GCA_030854125.1 Actinomycetota bacterium
GGGCAGGGCGACGGCGCGAAGGCCCTCCGTCGCGGCCTGCGGGGTCGCCCGGAGCTCGTCGCGCTCGGCGTGATCGCCTTCTGCGGCCTGTTTGCCGAGGGGTCGATCAGCAACTGGGGCGGGGTGATGATCCACCAGGTCCGGCACGCCTCGTTCACCATCGCCGCCCTGGTGACCGCCGGCTTCGGCGCCGGCATGCTGATCGGGCGGCTCACCGGCGACGCCGCGATCGAGCGCCTCGGGCGCCGGCCCGCCCTGATCAGCGCCGCGCTCAGCGGTGCGGTCGTGCTCTGCGTCGCGGTGCTCGTGCCATCGGTCGTTGGGTCGGTGTCGGCCTTTGTGGTGCTCGGTGTCCTGTTGGCCACGATCGTCCCCAGCGCGTTCTCGCTCTCGGCCGGGGTGACGGGCGTTCCCCCGGCGTGGACCATCTCCCAGCTGACCACCGTCGGCTACGCGGGCACGTTCATCAGCCCGGTCCTGATCGGCCTCGTCGCGGGTCTGTCCCAGCTCACCGTGGCGCTGCTGCTGCCGGCCCTGCTGCTGCTGCTCGTCTGGCCCGCCACACAGGCGACCCGCGGCCGGTTGGCCCCGGTCGCGGGCGCCGACTGACCACGCTTGCGTCCGGCATCCACGAGCCGACCACCCCAATTCCCTCACCTGCTTCGTCGGAAGCCCTAACCTCCGGCCACATGACCCCAATCCGCGCCACCGCGTCACCCGTGCGGCCGTCATGAGCGACACCGGGCGCCTGCTCGTCTCCTGTCCCGATCAGCCCGGGATCGTCGCGGCGGTCACCGCGTACCTACGCGACTGCGGGGCGAATATCACGCACTCCGCGCAGTACTCCTCCGATCCCGAGGGCGGCAGCTTCTTTCTGCGCCTGGTCTTCCACGGCGCTGATCCCGTTGCCCTCGGGGATGGGTTCGCGGCTGAGGTGGCGGCGCCATTCGGCATGCAGTTTCGCCTCACCGACGCGCTCGCCCCCAAGCGCATCGCGGTCATGGTCTCGCGCTCTGATCACGCCCTGCTCGAGCTGCTGTGGCGTTGGCAGCGCGGGTATCTCCCAGCGGCGATCGAGCTCGTGATCTCCAACTGGCCCGACCTGCAGGGCGAGGTGGCCCGGTTCGGGGTGCCGTATCACCACGTTCCCGTGACTGCGGAGAGCAAGGCGATTGCGGAGTCACGTCAGCTCGAACTGCTCGGCGACGGCCGCTTTGACCTGGTCGTCCTCGCCCGCTACATGCAGGTGCTCTCGCAGGAGTTCCTCGATCGTGTCGGATGTCCGGTGATCAACATCCACCACTCGTTTCTGCCCGCCTTCGCCGGCGCCGATCCGTACGCTCGCGCCCGGCAGCGGGGGGTCAAGCTGATCGGCGCGACCGCCCACTATGTGACGGAGGATCTCGATGAGGGGCCGATCATCGAGCAGGACGTGATCCGAGTCACGCACGCCCACACCGTCGAGGAGCTGAGCCGGCTCGGGGCGGACATCGAGCGCACCGTGCTCCAGCGCGCCGTCACCTGGCACTGCGAGGACCGCGTGCTGGTGGATGGCAGCGCGACGGTGGTGCTCTGACGACGAGCGATTTGGACCCGGCCGAGTTCTACGCCGATCAGGCCGGCCAGGCCTGGGTGACAATGCAGCGGCGCTTCTGGGGCGCGCGCGGCGGGGGCTATCGCCGGCGCGAGGGCTGGTGGCGGCCGGGTGCGTGGGAGCATGTGTGGCCGTTCGCTCGCGCCTTCATCTCCGCGCTTGACCTGGCCGGGCTCCCCGGTCATCTCGTCCCGGGCGGCTTTGACCCCGACGCGGTGATCGCCGCCCACCTGACGGCGCTAGCGCATTACTGGGACCCGGCGGACTCGCCCGGAGCCTACGCGTCGGATCCGGTCGGCAGCCGCTTCGGAGGCGATCGCTACTACGACGACAACGCCTGGCTCGGACTCGCTCTCGTCCAGCTCGAGCGGCTGCGTCCCGGGACGGCCGGGCTCGAGCGGGCCCGGGAGCTGTTCGCCTTCGCCGCCGCCGGATGGGACGAGCGCGCTGACGCGCCACTCCCCGGCGGGGTGTTCTGGGTCGAGCAGGGGCGGGGCATCGGCCGGCGCAACCACGACCGCAACACGGTCTCCAACGCGCCCAACGCCCAGCTCGCCCTGCACCTGGTGGTGCTCGGCGCGGCCGGGGACGACGAGCTCACCGCGGCCGAACGGATGATCGCCTGGGTGCATGCGGCGATGGCGGCCCCGGGCAGTGACGGCCGCCTGTTTCGCGACAAGGTCCGCGGCGACGGGTCGATCGACGCCGCGCTGTGGAGCTACAACCAGGGCAGCATGGTCGGCGCGCACGTCCTGCGCCACCGCGCCGGCCGATCGGTGCAGGCTCTGGCCGCGGCCGAGGGGATCGCTCGCGCGGTCCTGGCCTGGCCACTGTCGCGGCTGATCGGTCAGCCCCCGGCCTTTAACGCGATCCTGTTTCGCAATCTGCTCCAGCTCGGCGCGGCCGGCGCCGGTGACGAGCTGCGAGCGGCGATCCAGGCTGCGCTGCGCGCCTACGCCGATGCCCTGCTCGCCCGGCCGCGCGACCGGCACGGACTAATCCGCGCCGGGGATGAACCGGCCACGCTGCTGGACCAGAGCGCGGCCGTCTCGGTACTCGCGCTGCTGGCCTGGGATCCGGCCGGCTGCGACCGGCTGGCCTGAGCGGTCACAGCCGGGACACGAGACCGCTGCCCGGGTCCGATGCGCGAGAGTACGGGCCATGACGGTTCGGCGCACGCCTCGCGGTCGGCTGCGCCGGCTTGGTCCCGGCCCGAGGCAACCGGACGGTGTCGATCCGCCTGGCGCAGTAGGCGCCGGTCCACGACGCGACGGTGGCGCTGCAGCTCAAGCTAGTACCACTGGGTCTCGCCGGAATGTCCGGCGGGGCCCACTAGCCTCGCGGTATGGCCGTCAACGCCCCTGAAACCGTGCCGGCCACCTCGGCGCGAGCAATGCCCAAGGAGCTGGATTCTCGGCATCTTGTCCGCCGGCTGTTGGCGTTGGCGGTGCTCCTGGCCCTGGTGGCCGTAGCCGTGAGCTCGCTTCCGGGCCTGGGAACATTGCGCCAGCGCTTTGCCCACGCCGATCTGGCCCTCCTGGCGATCATCGGACTGGCCAAGCTGGCGTCGTGTCTGTCGAACGTGGTGGCGTTCCGGGGCGTGTTCTGCCCGCGCATGAGCTGGCGCTTTACCGCCCAATTGGCCCTGGCCGAGCAGGCGACCAACGTGCTCGTGCCCACGGGGGGAGCGGGTGGGCTGGCCCTTGGGGTGTGGGCCCTGCGCCAGGGCGGCATGTCGACGGAGCACATCGGCCGACGCAGCATCGCCTTCTTCGTGCTCACCAGCATCCCCAACTTCGCGGTGGCCGCGGTGTTAGGCCCGATGTTGCTGACCGGATGGTTCCCCGGTCACGTCCCGGTGGTGCTGACGATCGTTCTGTCGGCAGCGGCCTGGGCGGCGGCGGTTGCCGTCGCGCTGCTGCCGCGATTACTAGCTCGCGTCACTCCTGGTAGCGTCGCCGGCGGCCGGGCCGCCAAGCTGCGGGCGGCGGTGGTCACGCTGAACCACGGGATCCGTGACACTGGCCGCCTGCTGCGGTCCGGTCAGTGGCAGGCCATCCTTGGCGCGGTCGGGTACCTGGGCTTCGATATCGCTGCCATGATCGCCGGCTTTGCCGCCTTTGGGGGCGGGGTGCCGCTGGCCCCGTTGATCTTCGCCTACGTGATCGGTCAGTTGGGCGGATTGATCCCTCTTCCCGCCGGCGTGGGAGGCACCGACGGCGGCCTGATCGGTGCCATGGTCCTCTACGGGGCACCGCTGAGCCAGGCGGCTGCCGCGGTCCTCGCCTATCGCCTGTTTCAGCTCGGCGTTCCTGCCGTCCTGGGCGCAGCGGCCTTCGTCCGCCTGCGGGCCACGCTCAACGGATCCTCGGCGCCTGCTGCCGCCTGCGAGCCTCTGGCCGAGTCGCTGCTGCTCGTGACCAAACCCGACCGGCTGAGCACCAGAGACCGTCAATCGTGATAGGCCGGTCATTGTGCCGCTGAGAAACCGGGTCACGCCGCTCGGCGCGATCATCGCCACCCCGGAGCGCGGTCTCGTCTATGGCAACCGCGGCTGCCTGCACGATGCCCACGGACAGGTTCGCCGTCACCACGCCGTCCGTCGCTGGATCGCCTGCCAGCTGGAGTTCCGGGGCTGGCGGCGGACTCGGCTCATGGTTCCGGGCCGGTTCACCGAGCTGTTCTTCCTCGATGAGGCGACTGCCTTCGCCGCTGGGCACCGCCCGTGCGCCCTGTGCCGGCACGCCGACTACCGGCGGCTGACCGAGCGCTGGACACAGCTGCATCCCGGCCAAAGCGGCGCGGACGCGATCGACGCCCAGTTGCACCGCGAGCGCCTGGAGCCCGGCGGCGGTCAGCGT
>JALYTU010000322.1 GCA_030854125.1 Actinomycetota bacterium
CGCGCTGCTCGCCCTCGCCGAGGTGGCGCGCCTGGGCGCGGCTCATCATGACCCGGGCGGCCCCGAGCAGCTGAGCGCCGTCCCCACGGTGATCCGCTCCGGAGACGCGTTCAACGTCGTCCCGGCCGCCGGTGAGCTCATATTTGATCTCCGCGCGCGGCGCCTGAAGGCGTTCTCCGAAGTCGTGGATGCGATCCCGGCCAGCCTCGACGAGGTCGGGCTGGAGGTGCGCATGGAGCGCGAATGGCCGGGGATGGATTCCCGCGAGCTGACCGCGCCGCTGATCGCGGCCGCCTCGGCCCGGCTGGGCCGCACGATCACCGGGGTGCCCCGCGGTGGGGCCAGCGACGCGAGCCACTTCGCGGCCACGATCCCGCTGACCGTGGACGGGCTTGGACCCCGGGGCGGGGGCGCCCACACGCCGGGCGAGTTCGTGCTGCGTTCCTCGCTGCGCGAGCGCTCCGAGGTCGCACTGGCGCTGGCCGAGGCGACCCTGGACGCCGAATGATCTACGAAGAGTCGCTTCCGCCGGGCCGCCACGCCTGCCATCCTGTGACGGTATGACCACCCGTCTGCCCACCCGCCGCCGCGAGCCGGTGCAGGGCCTCGTCCTACTCGCGTCGATCGTTGCGCTGATGTGGATCGTCGAGGTGATCAACTCCCTGGACGGATACGGGCTGAACTCGGATGGGCTGCACGCCCGCAACGTGGGCGAGCTCTGGGGGATCTTCACCGCGCCCTTCCTGCACGCCAGCTGGCCGCACCTGATTGACAACACGATCCCGTTCGTGTTCATGGGGGTGATCATCGCCCTGCGCGGGGCCGCCCGCTTGGCCCTGGTCACCGTGATCGTGATCGTGATCGGCGGCCTGGGCACGTGGCTGATCGCGCCCGGCAACGCCGTCACCATCGGCGCCAGCGGCGTCGTCTTCGGCTACGCCACCTACCTGCTCACCCGCGGACTGTTCAATCGCAGCTGGTTGGAGATTGTCGTCGGGGTGGTCGTCGGCGTCGTCTGGGGCAGCGCGCTGGCTTCCAGCCTGGTGCCGCACTACGGCGTGTCCTGGCAGGCCCACGCCAGCGGGGCCGTGGCCGGCGTGATCGCCGCCGCGATCCTGGCCCGTCCGCGCCCGGGTCGCTCGCCGGGAAACGGCGGGACCGGCGTCGGTCAAGCGCAGACGCCACTCAACCGAGCGCTGTCCTTCGAGCCGTCCGGGTCCCGACGGCCCTGAGCGCACGCTGAGCGCCTGCCTCCGGGCGCCACCCAGCAGCTAGCCTGCCGTCGGTGCGGATCTTCTCCGGCATCCAGCCCACGGGGCGCAAGCACCTGGGCAACTACATCGGCGCGATCACCCAGTACGTGGCCGGCCAGGATCGCGGCGAGGCGATCTACTGCCTCGTGGATCTGCACGCGATCACCGTTGCCTATGATCCGGCGACTCTGCGCGAGGCCGTCTACGAGGCTGCCGCGACGCTGCTGGCCGCCGGTGTGGACCCCGATCGCTGCGTCTTCTTTCGACAGAGCGACGTGCGCGAGCACACCGAGCTGTGTTGGTTGCTGTCCAGTGCCTGCTCGTTCGGGGAGCTCAGCCGGATGACCCAGTTCAAGGACAAGGCGGGCGCCCAGCGCGATCTCGTGTCCGCAGGGCTGTTTTTCTACCCGGTGCTGATGGCCGCTGACGTGCTCGCCTATCGCGCCCACGAGGTCCCGGTCGGTGATGACCAGCGCCAGCACGTCGAGCTGATGCGCGCTATCGCCGAGCGCTTCAACCGCCGCTTCGGGGAGACGCTCGTCGCTCCGGAGGCGCGGATCCCCACCGTCGGCGCGCGGATCATGGACCTGCAGACCCCCGATCGCAAGATGTCCACGACGGCGTCCAGCGTCCTGGGCACGGTCTACGTGTTGGACCCGCCCGCCCAGATCGCCAAGAAGTTCCGCTCCTCGGTGACCGATTCCGGTAGCGAGGTGGTGCGCGGCCCTGACAAGCCCGGGATCACCAACCTGATCGAGATCCTCGCTGCCGTGCGCGGATCCGAGCCGGAGGCGATCGAGCGGGAGTTTTCGGGCGCGGGGTATGGCGCGTTCAAGTCCACGGTCGCCGACGAGGTGACCGACCACCTGGCCCCGGTCCGAGAGCGCTACGAGGCTCTGCGCGCCGACGAAGCCGGCCTGGAGGCGGTGCTGGCGGCCGGAGCCGACAAAGCGCGGGAGATTGCCGCCGCCACGCTGGCCGACGTGCGGACGGCGATGGGAGTGGGAGCGGTCCGACCCCGGAGTTAGAGTCACCGCGTGGCTCTGGTTGACCTCGAGCTGGATCTGGACGTCTTCGCCGGTCCCTTCGATCTCCTGCTGACCCTGATCCTCCGCGAGGAGGTGGATCTGCTCGAGGTCGATCTCGCTGACGTCGTGATCACCTACATCGATCATCTCGAACGCCGGGGTGAGCTTGACCTCGAGGCCGCGACCGAGTTCCTGGTCCTGATCGCCGCCCTGCTCGAGCTCAAGTCACGGCTGCTGCTGCCTGGAGAGGAGATCGAGGAGGTCGGGCTCGACCCCGGCGAGGCCGCCGAGGAGCTGCTCGTACGGCTGCTGGACGCCCATCGCTACCGGGCGGCCGCCGCCCACCTGCAGACGCTTCTGGAGGACGAGTCCGGGCATCGCTTCCGGTCCGCCCCGCCACCCGCGCACCTGCGCAAGGCCCGGCTGCACGACGCGCACGCCGTCTACGCACCGGCCGTCCTGGCCCGCGCGATCGGCGGCCTGCTGCAGCTGCCCCCCAAAGTCGACCTCAATCACGTGACGATCCACAAGGTGACCGTCGCCGAGCGCCTGGCCCACCTTCGCCGGCTGCTGCGTCGTGGCGTCTTCACCTTCAGCGAGGCGGTCGCTCAGGCCGACCGGGTCACGGTCGCGGTCACCCTGTACGCGCTGCTCGAGCTCCACAAGCAGGGCGAGGCCACCTGGACCCAGGATACGCCGTTCGCCGAGATCGAGATCGCCGCCACCGGCGGGATGACGACGGTCACGAGGCTGACGGCATGAACGGCACGGCATCGCGGGAGGCGGCGGCGTGATCACCGAGACCGACGAGCTCGAGCGCACGCTCGAGGGCCTGCTCTTCCTCAGCTCCGACCCCGTCACACCCGAGGCCCTGGCCGATGCGGCCGGGGCCGAGTTCGACGAGGTCGTGGCCGCGCTACAGGCCCTGCGTGAGGACTATGACGCGCAGCGCCGCGGATTCGTCCTCCGCGAGCTGGCGGGCGGATACGTGCTCAGCACCCACCCCGACGTTGAGCCGGCGGCCCGGCGGCTGCTGGCTCGGCCCCGGACGCCTCCGCTGACGCCGGCGCAGGCTGAGACGCTGGCGATCATCGTCTACCTGCAGCCGGTCTCGCGGCCTGAGATTGCCCGGATCCGCGGTGTCAGCGCCGAGTCGGCCGCCGCCACGCTGCTCGAGCGCGGCGTGATCGAGGAGGCGGGCCGCTCGCCCTTCGGCGCGGTGCTGTACCGGACCACCGAGCTGTTCCTGAAGCTGTTCGGGCTCGGCTCGCCCGCCGAGCTGCCCGAGATCGAAGGCTTCGATCCCTCACCCGAGTTCGAGCAGGAGCTGCGCGACCGGCTGCTGCGGGCCGGCGATGCGCGGGCCGGAGTCGGGGCCACGACGGGCTCCGAGGCTCAGCCCTCAGACGCTGGCGCCTGACCCAGTCCGAGGAACGTCAGCACCGCGTCCGCGTCGCTCTCCAGCGCGCCGGCGACCTCATCGAGTACCGGCAGGCACGGCTCGATCACCACTCGTCCGTTGCGGATCGCCCACACCGCGACCGCGCGCCCCTGCACCATCGCAAACCCCCGGAAGATCCCACCGCTGACAACCGTCGCGGCGTGCTCGCCGAGCACCGCCTCACGCGACTGCCAGCCGAGCAGGACCGGTTCAAAGGCACCGAGCAGCCGTGGTGCGGGGAACCGAGCGGCTCGACGCACGTCGCAGGCCAGCTCCACCAACCCGTCGGGCCGCTGAACCAGCTCGCGGGCGATCGCGCTCAGCCCCGCCCGCGCATCACGCAACGGGACGCCCGCCCAGCGAGCCAGGTCACGGTCAGACGCCGGCCCATGGCCGGCCAGGTAACGGCGGGCCAGCTCGGCGAGGGCGACGTCGCCGTCGATCGGGCCCGGGGCGGGCAGCCAGTCGCGGACGAGCACATAGGCGTGCTGACGGCCGATCATCGGCCCGCGGACGATCAGGCCGTCGATCGCAGCCCGGAACAGCAGGTGGATGATCGCCTGGCCGGCGATCGGCACGTCGGCGCGCTGAAGCGCGTGGCCGAGCTGGGCGCGCGTGAGCGGCCCCTCGGAAACCAGCGAACGCTCGATCACCCCCAGGCCCCGCTCGATTTCCGCCGGGGTCAACCCCTCCTGGGCCAGCCGGGTGGCGTTGGAGG
>JALYTU010000011.1 GCA_030854125.1 Actinomycetota bacterium
ATCCGGGGGCACCTGCACCCGCCGCTGGTACGTCGAGAACACACTGGTACTGGAGTCCGAGTGGACCTCGCCTGCAGGGACCGTCCGCGTAATCGATTTCATGCCCCCGCGCGGACACGCTCCTGATGTCGTGCGAATCGTTGAGGGGATCTCCGGCGCCGTCCCGATCCGGTCCAGCCTGCGTCTGCGCTTTGACTACGGCCGGGTCGTGCCGTGGGTCCGCCACCACGCCGACCAGATGATCGCGATCGCGGGACCAGACACCGTACGCCTGCGCACACCGATCCCGACCGAGGGCCATGAATGGGCGACCGTGTCGGAGTTCACCGTCCGCCCTGGCGATCGCGTTCCGTTCGTCCTCACCTGGCACCCCAGCCATGAACCCTCCCCCAAGCTCGTCGATCCCGAACAGGCGCTGAGCGACACCCTGAGCTTCTGGACTGACTGGGTGGCCAGCGGCACACCGGTCCCCGGCCCGTACGCAGACGCGGTCACCCGTTCGCTGCTCACCCTCAAAGCCCTGACCTACCAGCCCACCGGAGGGATCGTTGCCGCGGTCACAACCTCGCTACCCGAACAGCTGGGCGGGCCGCGCAACTGGGATTACCGGTACTGCTGGCTGCGGGACTCGACCTCCACCCTGCAGGCGCTGCTAGCCGCCGGCTACCGGCAAGAAGCCAAAGCGTGGCGCGAATGGCTGCTCCGCGCCGTTGCCGGTGACCCGGCCGAACTGCAGATCATGTACGCCCTGGACGGCACCCGCCGCCTGCCCGAAAGCGAACTGCCATGGCTGGCGGGCTATGAGAAATCCAAACCTGTCCGGGTTGGCAATGCCGCGTCTGACCAGCTGC
The DNA here is from genome assembly GCA_030854125.1 of Actinomycetota bacterium. Lineage (GTDB taxonomy): Bacteria > Actinomycetota > Thermoleophilia > Solirubrobacterales > Solirubrobacteraceae > Palsa-465. The sequence continues at coordinate 852 of JALYTU010000011.1, forward strand.
AACTCGATGTATGGGGAGAAACGCTCGACGGGCTGTCGCTCGCTCGCAACGCCGGGATCAGTCACCACGACGACGCGTGGGACATCCAGCTCGCGCTCATGAACCACCTCGAGGGCAACTGGGATCAGCCCGACAACGGCCTGTGGGAGATGCGAGGCGCCCGCCGGCATTTCACCCACTCAAAGGTCATGGCCTGGGTCGGCACCGACCGCATGATCAAAGCGATCCGCAGTCACCGCGACCTCCCCGGCCCCGCGGATCGCTGGGAACGGCTACGCGACACGATCCACGCCGACGTCCTCGCGCACGGCTTCAACGCCGATCACAACACGTTCACCCAGTCCTACGACTCCCTCGCGCTGGACGCCAGCCTGCTCCTGATCCCACGCGTCGGGTTTCTGCCCCCAACCGACCCGCGCGTGCTCGGGACCATCACCACGATCCAGCAGCAACTCACCGACGACGGCTTCGTAAAGCGCTACCAGACCGGCGACTCCGATGACGGCCTCCCCGGCGGCGAAGGCCTCTTCCTGGCATGCTCGTTCTGGCTGGTCGACGCACTGCACATGGCCGGGGAGCAGATCCAGGCGACAAAGCTGTTCGAACGTCTGCTGGCCCTGCGCAACGACGTTGGCCTACTCAGCGAAGAATGGGATCCCAGCGCCGGACGCCAACTCGGAAACACCCCCCAGGCGTTCAGTCACTTCCCGCTGGTCACAAGCGCGCTGCAGCTTCAGGCCGGGGCACCGGGACACAGCGACCAACCCATCACCGACACGACCGCGAGCTAAGCCACGAGTCCGGCCACTCCTCGAAACGTTGCCCCAAGTGATGGCAGCTCACGAGGGACTGCGGCACCTACGGCGCGAGCGCTCGCGTCGCAAAGCACGCGCCGGGTCAGCCTGATACGAGCGCTGAAAGCGAGCGCGCGGTACGGCTCGATTCGGCAGAAAGCAGCACTGTCGAGGGTGCCTCAAACCGCCCCCGACAGACCCCCTGTTTCGTGGTTGCGGCAGCCAGCGGTCCAGGCCCAGCGCTCCCCACCCAGTCGGTACTTGGCCGATGCGATCGTCCATCAGGACGGGACGAGCACGGTCCGGGCCAGCGGAATGTCGCCAAGGCGATCGTGAGCTCGCCAGCGGCGGAGATGCAAAGGCACTTGTCGGCGTCCGGCCGGAGGACGCCGGTCGCGGGACTACTCGGTCGTCGCGAAGGGTGGATGTGGAACGCCAAGGCATGAGCGACCGCTGGTCGGATCGTGGGGGGGAAGGGATCGCCCGGAGTCCATACGTTCCTACGGGAACGTACGCGCGAGGTGTCACCCATAGGCTCGTCCGGTCTGGCGGTCGGCCGAACGACGATCGAGCGTCGCCCGCGACGGACGCTTTAGAATCTGGTGCGCGACCCCCGCGTGGTGGAGATCCCACCGATAATCCCGCATCGCCGCCATCGCAGGGCCGGTCCGTGTGTAATCAATCACCCAAACTGCTGGCTAGCCCACACGGCTCAGTGAGCATTCCCCAAGCAGAGCTTTGACGCGAACGTTCTCGTCATGCCCAGTCTGAAAGCGCACAGCAGATGGAGTGAAAAACATTGTGAGGCCGGCGATGCCGATCTCGCCAGCTTGCGGGCGCCGTATCGAATGGACACGCCTGACGGTGGCCATGTAATTCTCCCCGCTGGCGGCCATTGGAGTTCCCCACTGGCGGTCGCTAATTCTCCCCATGGGCGGCCATCTTTCTCCCCGCCGATCGTGTCCTGATCGGTCAGCTACCAACCAGCGCATCGTTATCTCGCGTCTGGTTGGAGGGCTGTTGAAGAAAGCTGAGGAAGTCATGGAGATACTGGAGGCATACGATCTGACGGGTTCGCTGCGTGGTGCGGCGAAGCTCGCGGGTTGTGATCACAAGACGGTCGCTCATTGGGTTCACCAGCGTGAGCTCGCGGCCGGAGTCACGCCGGCGGCGGAGCGGCGTCGGCCGGCGATGGGTGAGCTGTTCGTCGCGAAGATTGACGAGCTCGTGGACAAGTCCCACGGCAAGATCCGTGCGGATAAGGCGCACGACAAGCTTGTCGCGATGGGCTATGAAGGATCGGCTCGGACGACGCGGCGGTGGGTCGCTGACGCGAAGCTGGCCTGGCGCCGCGAGCATGGCCGCCGGACCCGGCCGTGGATCCCCGAGCCGGGGTTGTGGATGCAGTGGGATTACGGTGACGGGCCGGTGATCGACGGGCGGAAGGTCGTGTTGTTCTGCGCGTGGCTGGCCTGGTCGCGTTACCGGGTGGTGGTCCCGCTGTGGGACAAGACGCTGCCGTCGGTGGTGATGGGCTTAGATCGTGCGTTTCGACTGTTTGACGGGGTGCCGACTTATGCATTGACGGACAATGAGAAGACCGTCAGCGTCGATCACGTTGCGGGCATTGCGATCCGGAATCAGCAGATCGTCGCGGTCGGCCATCACTACGGCGTGTCGATCCAGACCTGCGTTCCGGCCGACCCGCAATCCAAAGGTGGGAGCGAGGCGACGGTCCGGGTCGCGAAGGCGGATCTGGTCCCGACCGATCACAACCTCCGGCCTGAATACGGCAGCTTCGCCGAGCTCCAGGACGCGTGTGATCAGTGGATGGCCGATGTGAACACGCGCAAGCATCGCTCCACCCAGGAGCCGCCGTTGATCCGCCTGGCCCAGGAGCATGAGCGGCTTCATCGCGTCCCGGCCCGGTCTCACACCGTGGTGTTCGGTGAGACGCGCAAGGTCAGCTGGCAGTCGACGGTCAGCGTCGGCGGCGCGGTCTACTCGGTCCCCCATCAGCTCGTTGACCAGCGTGTCTGGGTTCGGGCCGCTGGGGATGAGCTGATCGTGGTCGGGACTGACGGGCCGGCCGGGCCCAGGGAGGTCGCCCGTCATGAGCTGACCACACCGGGCCAGCCACGCATCGAAGATGCCCACTATCCGCCGAGGCCGGCGGGGGCTTTGGAGCGTCGGCCGAAGGCTCGTGGCGAGGACGAGCGCGCGTTTCTTCAGATCGGCCCGGCCGCGGAGGTCTGGCTGCGCAAGGCTGCCGCTGAAGGTGTCGTCAGGGTTCGGCGCAAGATGGCCGAAGCGGTCGACCTGGGCAAGATCCACGGCAACGAGGCGGTTAACCACGCTCTTGAGGGGTGCGCGAAGGCGGGCCGGTTCGCGGACGGGGACCTCGCCCGGATCCTCGCCCACCAGCAGGCCACCGCCGCTGGCGGGGAGCTGCTGCTGTTCCCCGCCCGGGGCGAGGACAGCTCGTTACAGGCATCGACGCGGGCTTGGGAAGGATTTGGCCAATGACCGTGAGCACACCGCCAGCCCCGCCGATCCCCGATGAGCTTGAGCGGCTCTGTCGCCGCCTGCGGCTGCCCTATCTGCGCAAGCACGCCCCGGAGGTGATCGCGACCGCGACCAGCCAGCGCTGGGACCCCGCCGAAGTCGTTCGGGTGCTGCTCGCTGAGGAGGCCGCCGGCCGGGACCGGGCGACGATCGCAACGAGACGGCGTGCCTCCGGGCTGCCGGCGGGCAAGACGTTCGATGTCTGGGAGCCGACCGTCTCAGCGATCCCGCACGCCACCCAGCAGGCGCTGAGAACCCTCGAGTGGATCGACCGGGCAGAGACCCTGGTGCTGTGTGGCCCGTCGGGAACCGGGAAGAGTCACTTCATCGAAGCGCTCGGCCACCTCGCGATCGACAAGGGCAAGACGGTCGCCTGGCACACACCCGAAACGCTCGCGAACCTGATCCATCGCCACCGCGCCGATGACTCGGTGAACAAGGCTGTCGCCAAACTGATCCGAGCGGACCTGGTCGTGATCGATGACGTGGGGCTGCTGCCGGTCTCAGCTGAGGCGGCTGAGGCGATGTTCCGGGTCGTCGATGCCGCCTACGAACGTCGGTCTGTCGCGCTCAGCTCGAACATCCACCCCTCCGGGTTCGATGAGCTGATGCCCAAAACGATCGCGACAGCGACCGTCGAACGGCTGTTGCATCACGCTCACGTGCTGATCACCGACGGCCAGGACAGCTACCGCCTCGCCCAGGCGACCGCCGGGAAAGGGGTGATGCCACTCGTCTAACACACCCAAAACAAGTCAATCTGATGGTGGGGAGATTCGTGGCCACCAGCGGGGAGAAAAAGTGGCCATCAGTGGGGAGAAAAGATGGCCGCCTACGGGGAGAAACAAATGGCCATTGACATGCGGACCAGGCAGGCCGGGCCAGGATTCGCAGGATCTGAGCGCCGTCTGTCGCCCGCCTGGCGTGCGGGACGGCGGCGCCGATCGGTTCGATTTGGGCTCAAGGGCCGGGACTTCCCGACCGCTGAGGGCAAGCGTGTCAGACAGCCCGAGCTCGAACGTTCGATTCACCTGCACCCTAATGCCCCGCAGCACGTGACAGATCTCGCATTCGCAGGAGCGCGTGGAGCAGACCATCTTCGGGCCCACGCGCGACCCAGCCCCCGGCTTTGAACGCCACCCCGTCGCTCGCGCCGGGCGAACCGATCGGCCGACCTGCCGGCACCGTCCGTCCGGGGTTGACTTCCGTCGCGCCGTGCCTATCAGCTGTCCACCGACCGGTCAGATGACGGGCGGACGGATTGGCGAGCCTGCGCCGTGGCCGCCGCCACCGGCCGAGTGATGAGGCTCTCCACCCACAGCGCGCGGCTGGTCACGCTTTCGGCGTTGTGCCACTCGAATCTGGTGCGTGTCGGGATGGTCAGCGCATCGCCAGGTCTTAGCTCAATCGAACGTGGTTCCGGGCTCCACAGCGTGAACGCGAGCGCGCCGTCCTTGAGCAGGACGAACGTCTCGCCGGCGCGGGAGTAGCTTCCGCCGCTTCCTTCTCCGGGCGGCACGGTGAGGATCGCCGGTTCCATGTCGTGCCCCGGCGCGCCGAGCTCCTGCCAGGTAACCCCGCCCCAGTTGACGGTCGTCGGTCCGGTGTCGGCCCGGATGATGGCTTCCTGCGGCGCCTTCGAGCTCGCCAGGGCGCCCATAGGCACGAGGAGAGCGTCCGCGATGCGCGCGATGATCGCGCTCGACTCGGCTGCTTCCCCGCGCTCGAGAGCCGAAAGCGCGGCCGGCGAGACCCCCACGCTCGTGGCGAGCTCCTTGATCGTCATGTTCCGGGCCTTGCGGGCGTCCCGTAGCCGGGCACCGGCCCGCGGCGCGACCCCGGCGCCCGAGCCGTCGGGACGTCCGGCCAGAGCGGTGGCGATCGCCGCCGGATTCCAGCCTCTCTCCTGTCGTAACTGCGCGATTTCCCGCGCGCGGTCGGCCGCATCGGCGCTGTAGAGGCGCTGACCGCCCCGGGTTCGGCTGGGGCTCAGCAGGTTTTTCGCCTCCCATACGCGCAGGGTTTGAGCGCTGACGCCCGCGATGGCGGCAGCCTCGCTGATCGTGCGGAACTCTTGCCCATCGATGTGGCGCACGCGGAGAGCTTAGTGCCTCCCGAGCGTTTGGCTTGACAGACTCACCACAAGACTTGTAGCTTTCCAGTGGCGCTAGGGGCGCCACGCGCCTGACCGCACCCTGGGAAGCGTGAGGACGCGGCAGGGGCGACGGCTACCGGATCCTGACCAGAGGAGAGGGACATGACACTGGACATCACAAAGCATCCGGCCGGCGAGCGACCAGCCTCTGACGAAGACGTGCTGGCAGAGTTTGGGTACACCCAAGAGCTGAAGCGCACCATGAGCGCCTTTGACCTGTTCGGCCTCTCCTTCTCAACGACGTCGATGACCACCGGCGTCTTCCTGATGGTGGGTCCGACCCTCCTGATCGCCGGAACCCTCGGTATGTGGCTCGTGCTCCTCGTGGGATTCCCGACTCTGGCGGTGGTGTCCATGTACGCGGGTCTGTCCCGCCGCATGCCGATTGCCGGCCAGGAGTACCAGTGGGGCCGGCAAATCTTCAATCGCGTTGCCGGCGTGGCCGCCGGTTGGCCCGGATTCGTGTGGGCGCTCGTCGCCGTGGTCGCGGTCACCTATGTCCTCGCGGCGGCCGTGCTGCCCGCGCTGCTGTCCTACAGCTCCTCTCCGGCGCAGACGACCTGGGTTGCGGTCGGCGTCGTCGTGGCCCTCGCGGTTCTGCTCACCGTGTCGTCCAAGCTGGCGGCGTCGGTGACGCGGTACGGGGCCATCAGCGAGATCGTGGTGATCGGTGGCCTGACGATCGTGCTCGTCGTCGTCGGCGCCATCCGCGGTCATCTGACCGGAGGCAGCCTGGTGTTCAGTCATCACGGCATCCCGTCCGCCAGCTACTTCTCGCCCTTCGGGTGGAAGACCGTCGGCGCTTTCTGGCTAGCGTTGACCGTCGTCTTCTTCAGCGCGGGCACCACGGGATGGCAGAACGCTGGCGCGGCCGCCGAGGAGGGCCCTGACCCTGGACGCAACGTGCCACGGGCGATGTACGCCACCGTCATCCTCGTCACCGTGATGCAGATGCTGTTCCTGCTTGCGCTGGTTCTCACGATCCAGCCGAGCAACCTCGCTGCCATCTCTCAGTCTCCGACCGCGGTTGGCGACATCGTCAGGGGAACGCTTGGGACGATCGTCGAGAAGTTCTTCTTGGTCCTCGTCGCGTTCAACATCTGCACCTGTGCCCTGGCGTGCTTCCTGCAAGCCACCCGTTACACGTTCGCCATGGCCCGCGACGGAAACTTCCCCGGCCACCGCACCCTACGGCTCTCGTCAGTGCATCCTCGGCTCAAGACGCCCGTGAACGCGATCGTGCTGGCAACCGTGGTGATCGTCGGGACGCTCGCTTATTTCGGCCCGCGCACCAGCGCGCTGAACAACATGATCGGCGCCGGCAGCCTCGTGGCGGTGTTCGTGTACCTCGTTGGTGTGACGATCTACGCCGCGGGCGGATACAAACGCCCACTCAAGGTCGCGGTTCTGGAGCGCGTTTCGCCGCTGCAACGCTGGATCCTGGTCGGCGTGTCATACGTGTGGCTTCTGTTCATGCTGTGGACGTTCCACGAGTCCTCGTTTAAGGATGTGTGGCTGTATCTGGCCGGAATGTTCGGCGTCGGCGGCATCTTTGTCCTGAGCGTGGCGCTGTCCGGGCGCCGACCGGGCGGAACGGCAACCTCGACCGATGGCCGGCCCGGAGTCCGTGGCTCTAGATGACCCGGTATGACGTCGAGGAGTAAGCATCTGGGCGAGGGCCGTCGGCGCGTAAACGATCCGCTCCGCCCGAGCCCCGGCTGGTTCGCCCACGAGGTGTGTGGGGACGGAGTCACCCGGATCTGGGAGCCACGCGTCGCAGAGCTCCTGCAGGCAAACATGTTCCTCGTGCAGGACGGCGGCGAGCATCTGCTTGTCGACGCGGGCCTGGGCATCGTTGCCCTGCGCGAGTCGCTGTCTCCGATGCTCGACGCGCCGACGCCCTTGCTCATCACCCACTGTCACCGGGACCATGTCGGGGGCGCCAACGAGTTCGATGAGCGTCTCGCGCACATCTGGGAGAGCGAGCAGCTTGAGTCCCCGGTTCGGGGTGCGCTGCAACGGGTTGACATGGCGCCGGAGTATGTGACCCTGCTCGAGGGCGCCGGGTACCGCGTCCCGGATTGTCTTCTCAGCGAGATCCCCGTCGGCTTCGACGTCACCGCGCACGTCATCACGCCGGCGCCCGCGACGCGCTGCCTGCAGGAGGGCGACATCGTCTCCGTCGGGCGCCGTCGGTTCGCGGTGCTCGTGGTCCCCGGCCACACGCCCGGATCGCTGGCGCTCTTCGAGGCGGAGACCGGACTCCTGCTGGCGGGAGACCTGCTGTACGACGGCCCGCTTATTGACTTCCTGCCAGAGTCCGACCCAGTCAGCTACCGGGCGTCGGTGACACGAGTGCTGGAGCTGCCGCTGACTGCAGTGTGCGGGGGGCACGGGCCGCCGATGTCGGCACGCAGAGCGGCTGAGGTCGGGCAGGCGTACCTGGTAGGCGCGGCGGGGCACTGACGACATGGACATCGGGATCGGTCTTCCTGGGCTTCCAGACCTCGAGCGGCCGGAGCTGTTTCTCGAGTGGTCGCGCGCTGCCGAGACCCAAGCCTTCTCGTCGCTCGCCGTCATTGACCGGATCGTGTTTGACAACTACGAGCCGCTCATCGCGCTCGCGGCGGCTGCGGCGGTCACATCGCGCATCAATTTGATGACCGCAATCCTCATTTCCCCTTACAGGACGAACACGACGCTGCTCGCCAAGGAGTTGGCCACGCTCGACTGCTTGTCGGGTGGGCGCCTGACGGTCGGGATTGGCATCGGCGCCCGCGAGGACGACTACACCGCCAGCGGGTTGGCGCCCCGCGGCCGGGCGCGACTCCTTGAGCAGCAGATCGGCGAGATGCGCACGATCTGGCGAGGAGACGCACGTGGATACTCGGGTCGAGTCGGGCCGCCCCCCCGAACCGAAGGGGGCCCGCCGCTGCTCATCGCCGGGCACGTACCCGCTGCTTTTCGGCGCGCAGCTCAGTTCGGGGACGGGTGGATGATGGGAGGCGGGAGTCCCGACGAGTTCACGGCGATGGCCGCCGAGGTCGAGGCGGAGTGGACCGCCCGCCGCCGGCCCGGGCGTCCCAGGATGGTCGCTCTCGCCTACTTCGCGCTCGGCGAGAACGCCGCTGGCGTGGTCCAGGCCTTCACCGCCCGCTACTACAACTTTCCGCCGGATCCGGGCGACCAGGCGCTCATCAACGCGGCTGGGGTCGAAACTCTGGCCCAGGTGATCGCCCTCGGCGCAGCGACCACGCCCGACGCTGTGCGGTCGCTGGTGACGGTCTGGACGCAGGCCGGATGCGACGAACTCGTCTTGCTCCCCTGCGCGTCTGATCCCGAGCAGGTGCACCTGCTCGCTCACGCGATCTTTTGAGCCCGTCTCGGCGTCCACGTCTCCGATCCGACGCGCGGCTGCACGAGGTGTCGAGCGCCGGCGCAGGGGTTGCCTACCCCGGCAGGTTGCCGCCCGCTAGCCCCTTGACCGGCCGCCCCTCGGCGGTCGGCACGTTCATATCGCGGTGGATCCTCTGCTGCTCGCCGTCGTCTCGCCCGGCGGGGAGCTCAGCGTCCTCCCCGACGTCCTTGAGCTGGCGAAGGTAGATGCGATCCTCCGCGATGATCCTGAGCGCGACGTCGCGCGGAATCGGATAGCCGTGGCCGGGAATAACGATCTCAGCCTCGCTCACCGGCCCCTCGAGGCGGTCGAGCGTCTCAAGGTTGGCGTCGAGCGAGCTTCTCAGCCGCGGCAGCTCAACCGGTGAGACATAGTCACCGGCGAGCAGCACCTTGAGCCCTGGCAGCCAAGCCGCAGTCCCATCCGGGGTATGGCCATTTGCCTGCACCAACCGAATCCGCTCATCGCCGAACCTCACTTCTCCCGGAACACTCAGCGGCGCCAGACGGTCAAGCGAGACAGGTGCTGTTCGCTCAACGTAGAACATCTCGTCGAACCCTCGCAAATCGCGCGCCGGTTCCTCAGGATCTGCCGCCAGCCGGTCCGCGGAGGACTCCCCGCACCACAGAGGCGCGTCCGGGAACATCAGCGGTCCCATGATGTGGTCCCAGTCGGCGTGCGTCGTAAACAGACGGATACCGTCGGACGGAAAGCCCTGCTTGAGGAGAAGGTCAGGGACAGCCTCGAGCTCGCCGGGGAACACCGGAGAGTCGACCAGGAGCGTCCGGTCACCGCTTCGAATGGCCGTGCACGTCGTCTTCCACGCGATGCTGGTGAAGACGACGATGTCCGAGCTGATGAGACGTGTCTGCATCGGCGAAGTGTAATCGCCGGGGGCCGCGGCCATGGCACGACCGCTGTATGTCGCTGGGGAAACGGCTCACCTCAAACGAGCGCTCAGGCAACCCGAGCCTCCCGTCCGGCCGGCTTGTGCTTTCCATGATCATCGGACTAGCTCAGCGTCGGTCAATTGGCCGCATGCGTCGGGACGACTGCGCTGACGGCAGGGCTATCGGTCTACACCTAGACCACGATTACCGTGGCCGCATCGACACCGCGGCTGGTGAGGGTCGCGCCGAGGCTGGCGGCGATGATCAGGGTGATAGCGCCGACGCCGGCGATCGCGAGTCCCTGCCCGAGCACGATCAGTCCAATCAGGGCTCCGATCGCGGGTTCGAGGCTCATCAGCACCCCAAAGACGCGGGTGTGCAGGCGTCGCAGCGCGGCGAACTCAAGCAGAAAGGGTGCCAGCGGCAAAAGTACCGCCAACCCGAGGGCTGCGAGCAGGAGTGACGGATGCGCGAACCGCCCTGGTCCGCCGGCGAGCCCGAACGGTGCGGTAACCACTGCCGCTACGCCGAGTGACACTGCGAGCCCGTCGGTCCCTGGCCAGCTGCGGCCCACCCGCTGGGTAAGGACGATGTAGGCCGCCCATCCCGCGGCAGCGCCCAGCGCCAGCAGCACCCCGAGGGGATCGAGCGCCCCGCCGACCGGATGCCCGAGGCTGAGCAGTGCGATGCCGCCAGCCGCCAACGCGACCCAAAGTCCATCGAGTAACCGACGCGACCCGACCAGGGCCACGCCCAATGGACCCAGAAATTCGATCGCGACGGCGATTCCCAACGGGATCCGGGCGATCGCCTCAAAAAAGGCAAGCATCAAGAACCCCGTCGCGACGCCGAGCGCGACAGCGGTGAGCAATTCGCGCCGGGAGCGGCGGGTCAACGAAGGGCGGGCGTACAGCAACAGCGCGATGCCAGCGAACACGAGTCGGTTCCACACGACGCCCGCCGGACCGAGACGATGAAAGTACGGGTGCGAGAGCGCAGCCCCTAGCTGAGCGCTCATCATCGAGCCCAACGCAAACAGCACGGCTACGTTGCCACGAGGAGATCGCTCCGACATGGTTCTCATGTTCCTGGTTCGAACCTGCCCGTGCTCTCTGGATGAAATTTGGCGAGCCGAACGCCCTGACTACGCGGATTTGCTCAACGCAGTGCTCGATCGCGGTCAGCGAGCGCACGTCACGCGGTGAGGGTGTGGCGTGTTCGGCGAGCGCGGCGTCAGCAAGCCGGCCAGCGTGCGGCTTACGTTCGCCCGCGTCAGGCACAGAAATTCAACACCGGGATCGCATTGGTCTGCGGCCGGTATCCGCGCGGACGACCCCTACGACGGATCGCTCGTGAGCGATCCGCCGTAGCGGACGAGTGGTCCTTGCGCATTCCGATCGTGCGGATCGCCAACGTCCAGCCGACGTCGGCGCAGCTCTGCATATGTGCGACGCTCGGCGGCTCGAGCGGCGGCGCGCCCCCGCTCGTGGCGACGAGCAGGGCGGTGGACGTCAAACCGGACCGGTCTCGTTTTCGGTTCGGCACGGCCCGCTCCGCGCCACACGCGGTGGCGCCTGCTAGTCAGTATGGACGCGAGGAGGCTGGCCCTCGCGTGTTGCAGGTTCGCGGGTTAGCTTCGGCGGTGATAAGGGCCACGTTGGCCAGAGCCGCATACAACCGGAGGACCAGCCATGCCTGACGTTATCTCGACCTCGCCCGCGGATGTGCGTCTGTGGGTCGCGTTGGATGTCCACAAGCTCTCGATCGTCGCCGCGACGCTGCCGCCGGCGGGCGGCGCGCCGGAGGTGGCGCAGATCGAGACCACGAGAGCGGCGGTCCGCCGGTTCATCGACCGGCTCGGAGGACCCGATGGTCTGGCGGTCTGTTACGAGGCCGGGCCCGGCGGGTTTGACCTGCTGAGGCTGCTCACCGAGCTCGGGGTCGCGTGTGATGTGATCGCGCCGTCGTTGATCCCGGTCCGCGCCGGCGACAGGGTCAAGACCGACCGCCGCGACGCGAAGAAGCTCGTGCGGCTCTACCGCGGCGGGCAGCTGTCCTACGTCCAGCCACCCACGCCGGAGACCGAGGGGCTGCGGGATCTGATGCGCTGCCGCGACGATCTGCGCTGCGCCCGCACCGCGGCCAGGCATCGAGTCAGCAAGCAGCTGCTGCGCCACGGTCACATCTACTGTGACGGGAAGTCGCAGTGGACCAAGATGCACCGGGCGTGGATCGCTCGTCAACGCCTCGAGGATCACCTTGCGCACAAGGCGCTGAGCGAGATGCTCACGCACCTCGACGGCCTTGATCGCCAGCTCGATGCGATCGACCGTGATCTCGAGCTGATCGCCACCGGCGAGCGGTGGGCCCCCACTGTCGAGAAGCTCGTGCGGTTCAAGGGCGTCTCGACCCGGACCGCGCTCGGACTGATCGCCGAGATCGGCGACTTTCAGCGGTTCGGGCATCCGCGGGAGCTGTGCGCGTGGCTCGGGATCGTTCCGTCGGAGTACTCCTCAGGCCAGCAACGTCACCGCGGGCACATCACCAAGACCGGCAACCACCACGCCCGCCGGCTCTTGGTCGAAGCCGCGTGGTCCTACCAGCATCGACCCCGCCGACCCGACCGCGGCCCCGAGCCCGACGCACGCGCCTGGGAAGCACAGATCCGGCTGCACCGCCGCTACCAGCATCTCACCACCGAGCGCGGGAAACGCTCGACGGTCGCGACCGTCGCTGTCGCCCGCGAGCTGGCGTGCTTCCTTTGGGCCGCCGTGACTGACCAGCCCTTCGCCGTGGAGGCCGCCGGCGACCAGCTCCCGGAGGCAGCCGCTGCCTGACTGACCCTCACCGTGCTGGGGTCCGGCGACCGCCGCGACCTCCCGGAGGACCCTCGACTGATCTATGCGATCCCGACTCGCGACCCTAGTGCGAGGCAGCTCACGACCGGACACTGTCCTGCGGTCCCAACCCGCGCATCTCAGAGTGACAGTCGTCGTTGCCGCCGCGACGGTCGCCCGACCCCAGCACCCACACCCACCACCATGAAAACAACAAATTCCGACATCCCCCTTGACATGTGCGTCCATCTCAGATGAGAGGGCGGACTCAAGCGCCGGCAGCTGCCCATGACCCACGAGCAGCGGGTCTGCGCGCGACCCGGTGTCGCTTGTCCTAGCCGCCGCAGGATCATTCCCGGATCCAGTCCGCCTGGCACGCGAACGCGACCAATCAAAGACTTCTTCTCCTGATCGACTAGCGCCCAAAGCAGAAGGCCGGCGCTCGTGGCTGCTGTGGCGAAATCCGGAAGCCGCGACAAGGCTCTATCCAACGACGGATCTTTCGAGCCGTCGGATCATGTTGGCGTCTTCGACGGGGTTGTGCCCAGCTATACGATCACGTTCGTGAGCAGAAACTCAAGGCGCCAGTGGAGCGCGACCGGCGGTCATCCCTACGACGGTCAGTAGGGTGAAGGCCGTGGACGCGGGTTCGGTCAAGGCGTTCTTTGATGACGTGGCCAGTGACTGGGACACGATGCGGCTGACGTACTACGACGAGCGTGTCATCGAGCAGCTCGCCGAGCGCGCCGAGCTTGACGTGACGCAGACCGTGGTCGATGTCGGAACCGGCACCGGGTTCGTCGCTGCTGGCTTGGCTTCGCGCGCGCGGCTGGTGATCGCGGTGGACAACTCGCGGCGGATGCTCGACATCGCCCGGACAAACCTTGACCGATTGGACATCCTTAACGTTGACCTGCGCGAGGGGGACTTGGGCGCTTTGCCGCTGCCCGACGAGTCTGTGGATGCGGCGGTTGCGAACATGGTCCTTCACCACGCCGAAGACCCAGCAGCGATGCTCGGGGAGATGGTGCGCGTGACGCGACCGGGCGGGCGGGTCGCGGTCACCGACGCGGTCGAGCATTCCTATGAGTGGATGCGCGTAGAGCACGCCGACGTGTGGCTCGGTTTCGCCGAGGCGCAGGTTGAGAGCTTGTTTGGCGCGGCGCGACTGGTCCGGTACGGCTACGCGCCGTTAGGCATGCAGTGAAACATTCAGTCCACGACCTCGGTCGAGGTCGCTGACATCGGAGTGTTCATCGCCTGGGGGCAGGTATCGAAGTAGCCGCCCTGCATCGACGCTCGACCCACCAGCCCAACACCGGGTGTCGAGCGACGGCGGTTTTCACGGCCAACACGCCGACCCAGGTGATCGGCGTCAGCTGCGCCGACAAAAGCGTGACCCGAGGCACAGTGGCGATCACCGCAGTCCGGCTCCTGCTTCCGCGCTGGCCTCGACCGAAGCGGAAGCCGCGGTCACAGACCTCGTGTGGCGACAAGGGAGACGCGACGGCTGAGCTCGTCCTAGAGGTCATTGCGTAACGACAGACCAAGGGGGAGCTCCCGATGTGGAGCAACCGTCTTGCTGTGGTCGCTGAATCCGTGGCGGTGATAGAGATGCAGGGCCAGCTCGTTCTCCTCACTGGCGTCAAGCTCGATCCGCAAGCAGCCACGCAAGCCGGCACGTTTGACGGCGAGGTCAAGCAAAGCGGCTCCGATTCCAGCGCCGCGCGCGTCTGCTCCGACGAACAGATCCTCGATCCAGCAGTCATCGGCGCTGGTCCATACCGAATGGCGAAACCGAAGCTGACAGACGGCCACCGGGCGCAATTCGGAGGATGGCGCGCCGAGCAGAAATTCGGCATCGCCGCGAGCGATTATGCGGTCGACGGACGCGCGAAATGACACGTCCGTCGGCCAGTCACGTTGGTACCAGTTGCGGAACTCGATCAGAAGCTCGGCCACTGACGCTGCCTCGATCGCGTTCGCTAGTGGTCGTTCCCGGTAATACGTTCCGGGTTGGTTGAAGGAGTCATAACGCGGCTGGCGAATCTTGGTGGCGATGGCCAGCAAGTACCGGATCGAGTTGAGTAAGACCGAGCGGGTTGAGCTTCGTCGGCGTGCGGGTCAGTACACGCGGGCGCATCGTGAGGTCGTGCGAGCGAAGATCGTTTTGCTGGCGGCCGAGGGGCACTCCAACGCCGAGGTCGCCCGGCGGTTGGATTGCACCGAGCGGTCGGTGCATAAGTGGCGGCGACGATATTTCGAGCAAGGAATCCCTGGACTCGATGAGCAGCCACGGCCGGGTCGGCCGCGGTCGTTTTCCCCCCGCGCAGGTCGCGGAGATCAAGGCGTTGGCGTGCGAGTTGCCGGCCGAGTCCGGTCGGCCTCTGTCACGCTGGTCCAGCGCTGAGATCGCACAGCAGGCGGTCCAGCGCGGGATTGTCTGCTCGATCTCGGGAACGACGGTCTGGCGGTACCTCGCTGCGGACGCGATCCGTCCGTGGGCGTGGCGCTCGTGGATCTTCCCGCGCGACCCGAACTTCGCTGAGAAAGCCGGC